>CAZNMO010000094.1:0-12358 GCA_964574195.1 uncultured Clostridiaceae bacterium
CTGTTTTATGGGTATTGTAGTACTTGAATTGATTTTTGGTTATAATTTGAATGATAGGGATGTTGTTCAAAAGGAGGATACATTATGTTTAGAAGATATTTGCTGCCTTTGTTGAAGGTGTTTGGATTTATTACTTTATATACTGTGGCAATGACCATAATGATAGGTTTGGTATACTTCACCTCCGGCAAGGAACCGCCGGAACAGCTTCTTGGCCTGTTAAGCCTGGTTACTGCGGTACTGGTGACCTTGCTCTACCTGAGGCATGATAGAGTGAGCTTCGGAGATATTGGCTGCAGTTTTGGCAGAGGGTGGCACTTGGAGCTTGCAAAGGGTGGGGTAGAAGGTGCAGTGGCTGTTTTACTGGTATTCGGGCTTATATTCCTGGCCGGGATGGCAGAAATAAGAGGGCTGGACAGGTCTACTGCGGAGCAGATAATCAGGACCCTGATGGAAGGATTCCTGGTGTATCTCATTTCAGTGGCATTTACTGAAGAACTGATGAACAGAGGATACATATACCATTATCTGAAAAGGAGGTTAACGGTAACGGGAGCGGTACTGACAACTTCTATGGCATTTGCGCTCATGCATATATTCAATCCTGGGATCACTCCTCTAGCCCTGTTCAATATTTTTCTGGCCGGAGCAGTATTGAACCTGCTGGTACTGAGGGACGGCAGGCTGTGGTCTGCAGTGGGCTTCCATTTTTCATGGAATTTCATCATGGGTACTGTTTTTGCTTCTCCGGTCAGCGGCGGCGGGCAGGAAGGGATCATCAGGCTTTCGCTGGTGGGGGATGAATTGTTTAACGGTGGAGCCTTCGGCATAGAAGGTGGATTAATATGTACCTCGATACTTCTATTGTTCTGCGCATACCTTTTGTACAGCAACCAACACAGAAATGATTTTTTTGCCGGGCTCAAGCTTTGGAAAAACAAGCTTTTGGTTGGCATACTGATTATAGGGACTCTGATATATATCTCATATGACGTTATAATGTGGATACCGAAGCAGGCACTTACCGACGGTATGGAAGCCAACCGGTCCTTATACTCACAGGATGTGCATGATTACAATATGAAGCTGGTGCTGGATACCAACGGAAAGCTGCTATCAGGACAACAAACGGTAAGCTTCATAAACAATGAGGATGTACCACTCTCTGAGGCATACTTCCACATTTATCCCAATGCCTTCAAGGAGCTTGGCGGCTCAATTGCTATAAAAGGAGTGAAGATAAACGGTGGTGACTCCCAGTACAGGATCGAGGGACAGGATTCCACCCTGCTTTACATCCCTTTCCTGAGCCCACTCCAGCCTGGGAGTAGATATCAGATATTTATTGAATATGAGGTAAGTATCCCGAAGGATGGAGGAAACGGCTTCGGTGACAGGTTTGGCTATGGCGCCAATACCTTTAATCTGGGGAATTTTTTCCCCATAGCCGCAGTGTATGAAAATGGGGGCTGGGATAAGCATCCATATGATGACAAGGGTGATGCCTTTTATAGCGAAACGGGCAATTACGATGTGGAGATAATTACTCCGGAAAAGCAGGTAGTGGCATGCAGTGGATATATAGAGGAGCAGAAGGTCGAAGCTGGTATCAGGAAATATAAGATAAAGGCTTATTCAGTAAGGGATTTTGCCTTTGTGTCAAGTGACATGTTCAAGGTGGAGGAAGTAATGGTAGATGGTACCCTTGTAAGATCCTACGCATCCAGCAGCAGGAAGGCTAAAAAAGTCCTTGAATACGGCAGGGAGGCAATCAGGCTCTTTAATAGGAGCTACGGGCAGTATCCATATCCCACCTGCAGCATTGTTCAGTCTGATATAGGCGGGGGTATGGAATATCCCAATCTGGTAATGATCGAAGCTAATGAGTATGGAAATGTAAGCCTGGATAACTACGTTGCCGCCTATTACTACGGAAAGCCCAAGGGTTCTTTGGAGTTTGTAGTGGTCCATGAGCTGGCGCACCAGTGGTGGTATGGTATGGTAGGTAACGATGAATACAGGGAAGCATGGATAGACGAGCCCCTGACCCAGTATTCCACCTTGGAGTATTTCAGGCAGCGGTATGGTCAGAAGGAGTTTGACAGGCTTTATGAAAGATATATTAAGCTGGGGATCAAAGACTTCATGGGCTTTGAAAGCGGCGGAGATAAGTCACTTGACAGGTCTTTGGATCAGTTTTCGGAAAATGAGTATTATATCCTCATTTACAATAAAGGGGCAATGATGTTCAAAGACCTGGAGGATCAAATGGGTGATGAGAAGTTTGACAAAATGTTGAGGGCACTTTTTGACAGGTACAAGTTCGGCGTGGTGACCGGGAAGCAGTTGATACAATTGACCTCCGAGATTGCCGGTGAGGATATGGGTGACTTTTTCCAAGGCTGGCTTGAAACTGATTTTACAGGGGATGAATTATACTGAGCATGAAACTTATGCCCATGCTTATGCGTCTATATAGATAGGCATTGAATTCTGCCATGGGAGGATTATGCATTAGTTGGAATAATTACATAAATATAAATAAACTGTAATATTACATATCGGTTACTTTGCTGAAAAGCCATGTATTGTTTGGTAAAATAGACATATATATGATTCACCAAGGTGTTATATATTAACTCATATGAGGTGTTGAAATGGAAAAGCATGACTACCTGAGACAGATAAGTATTTTTTCTGAGCTGAAGGATGAGTTCCTCGAAAAGATCCATAACATATCACGGATCCGCAAATATGGAAAGGGCAGGATATTATTCATGGAGGGCGAGCCGGGGGAGGCCTTCTACTATGTGAAGTCCGGGCTGGTAAAGATTAGCAAGCTTTCAGGCGACGGACGGGAGCACATACTTCACATATTGAATGAGGGACACATCTTTGCTGAGGTGACGCTTTTCTGCAAGACTGAATATCCGGCAACCGCCGAGATACTTGAGGAAGCGGAAATAGGGATGATAAAGAACGAGGACCTGGAGCGGGTAATAATGGAAAACCCCGGATTGGCACTGCAGCTGATAAAGTACCTTAACAACAGGCTGGTCGAGGCGCATATGAAAATCAGGAACCTGGCTTTATATGATACCTATGCAAGGACTGCGCAGGCGTTGACAAAGCTTGCCGAAGATTACGGAAGAAAAAGCGAAAAGGGCATAGAACTGGATCTGAACATATCCAGGCAGGAGCTGGCCAACATCGTTGGAACAACCAGGGAGACAGTCATAAGGGCGCTTACGGCGCTTAAAAAGGAGCATTCCATAGATATTGACAAAAATACCATAACAATAATAGACATGGAAAGAATCAGGGAATGGTTCAATTAACCAAGTAAAGGAAGGAGAGCTGGTGGAAACAGCGATAAGGATCGCAGTACAGATATTACGGGGTTTCATTATCAATTGATGAAGCATTACGCGAGATCCGTCTGGGGAAATATATACTTTCGCGTAATATCTAGCCAGAAAATGAGGTAATGATTATGGAAAAATTGAATTTCAGGAATGGGTTGTTTAAGAGAACAATTGCATTAGCAGTTGCTGCAACTCTCGCGTTTCCTGGCGTTGTTAACGCCAAGGGCACCACGAAGGTTTATGAAAATGGGCAGGAAATTGGCCCGGGTACATATTACAGGAACCTAAACTATATTACTCCAAACGGTAAGTTTATGGTAAATATGATGGAGAGCAACATGGACTCTGAATACCTGAAGGTGGAGGTTGCAGACGGCGGAAGTACCATAGTCAACAAGCCGGTGTCCTACCAGGCTTCGCTGAACAATAACGACGGAAGAAGGGTCATTGGCGCCACCAATGGGGACTTCTTTGATATGACCACAATTAAAGGGCTTACATATGGGACAAGTATCATAAATGGGGAAATAAGGACAGCGGTCAAGTCATCAACGATTTTGGGCATTACAGAAAGCGGGACTTGCTTTATTGACACTCTGAACATGGATGGCTCCGTTGTTTACAAGGATAAAGAGATTCCGATAAACTCAGTCAACAGACTCAAGTGGGGTGATCAGGCAGTATTGTACACTCCAGCCTTTGGAAAGACTACTCAAAATACAGTAAATGGAACAGACATCATATTGAGGGGTGTCGAGCTGCCGATCAAGGCAAACAAGGTATACACCGGAATAGTTGATAGAATAGCACCGGACTCCAAGAACACGGAAATACCTAGTGACGGGGTGGTCATATCCCTCAACGGCAAAGCTCTGAAGGAGTTCATAGGGGCAGGCACTGGAACAGAACTGAGCTTTTCAATCAAGCTTGACAAACCTGAGCTTAAATTTGCTGTTTCAGGAGCTCCAAGACTTCTGGAGAATGGAGAACCGTCACCCAAAATAGCAGAAAGAGCTGACGCACTATCAAGAAATCCAAGAACTGCTGTAGGTATAAAAGACAACAAGCTTTATCTGTTTACTGTGGATGGAAGGCAGCCGGGCTATAGTGACGGTATGACCCTTTATGAAATGGCTGAGCTGCTGTTGAGCCATGGGGTCAAGGATGCCATAAACCTGGATGGTGGAGGGTCGACTGCCATGGTAGCAAGAAAACAGGGAGAAGCTTCAGCAACATTGGTAAATAATCCTTCCGACGGAAGGGAACGATATGTTGGGAATTCAATACAGCTTATCTCCACGGCTCCATTATCCGAGCCTGCTATATTAAGGTTTAAGGACAGCGGTGTGAAGGTATTCAGGGACAGTTCCTTCAAGCCCAGCTTCTATGTCATGGATAAATACTACAATGTGCTGAAGCTTGATGCTTCCAGGATAAAGTACGGAGCAGACGGCGCGACTGCAAAAATTGCAGAGGATGGGACGTATACGACCGGCAGCAAGGCGGGAAAGAGTTATGTTGAGGTTGTCTATGGAGACATAAAGGCCAAAATGTCTGTTGAGATAGTGGATAAGGTAAGTTCTCTGGTAGTTACAAACGAATTCGTACACCTGGATCCCGGAGAAAAAGTGCAAATGCAGGTCAAAGCTTATGATGAAAACGGCTTGCCGATAGTGATCAACCCTTCAGCTGTAAAATGGACTGTCGAAGGCAGCATAGGAAAAATGGATGCAAAGGGCATATTCACAGCCGGTAAGAAAAATGGCTCAGGTAAAATAATAGCTTCAATTGGAGATATAAAGGCCGAAGTGGGAGCAAAGAATGGCAAGACTCCTGTTGTAGTTGCCGACTTCGGAAATCTGAAGAATGTTGAAGCCAGGACCATAAGAAGCTTGGCAGAAATAAGGCAGAATCAGAAGGATGAACCTGTTAAGACAGGCAAGATATCCTTGAGACTGGATTACAACTTTGAAAATACAGAAGGAACATCAGCTTCCTATATAGCCTTCAAGGAGCCGGTCAAGATAATAGGAAAGCCTATTGAGCTTGGAACCTGGGTATACGGGGATGCAAGCAACCACTGGCTGAGAGGCAACTATATAAATGCAGCAGGTGAAAAGAAGGTGCTGGACTTCACCGAAAACGGCGGACTTGATTGGAAGGGTTGGAAGTATGTTTATGCAGAGCTGCCGGCCGGTGAAAAGTACCCGATAGCTTTGGAACAGCTGTATGTAGCAGAAACACAGCAGGAGAGGAAGAATGCCGGGAGCATATACTTCGATGATGTGATGGCGGTATATAAGCTGGATAAGGATTACTACGACCCTGAAATAATAGCGGAGCTGTCAGAGGTGACTGCCGGAGCCGAAGGCTTTGAAAATATTGTGGTGCAGCCTCAGGAGACTGGTGTAATTGCGGCTGACAGAGGGATCGGTATTGATCCTGCTTCAATAAAGATGTATATCAATGACAAGGCTGTGAAAGCAAAGTTTGAACCGGCAACGGGGAAGATAAGCTACATACCGGCTAAGGCCCTTGACGCCGGTGAGTATAAGGTAAGGATCACACTGAAGGACAAGGTCGGGCACAGCCTGAACCCGGAGTACAGCTACACATTCAAGGTAGAATAGCGGTAAAACAAAAGTGGGGTTTGTCAGTTGACAAACCCCACTGTATTATTTTTTGACAGCTACCAGCCTGTTTATTTTAACGCCCTTTCTTAGGAATTTTTCTTCATATTCCGTTGTAATATTATCGGGATAGTTATCGCTGTGAAGATCATGGGTCAGGTTCAGGATCTCAAAGCCCGACGCCAGAAATTCATCCACAGAAAAGTCGAATAGCGGCCTGCTGTCGGTTTTGAATTCCAGCCTGCCTCCAGGCTTCAGGAAGGTCTTATACTTCTCCAGGAACAGTCTGTGAGTGAGCCTTCTTTTGGCATGTCTCACCTTTGGCCACGGATCACAGAAATTGATATAAAAGGTATCCACCTCTCCGGCTTCAAAGGCGTCCTCAAGGTTCAATATGTTGTAGGGCAGCAGCGCAACGTTATCGAGTTCGTTATCCATCACCTTCCCCAAGGCAGACAGAACTATCTCATGTCTTAGGTCAATGCCTATGAAATTCACGTCTTTATGAAGCAGGCCCTGGGTAGATATGAATTTTCCCCTTCCCATGCCCAGCTCCACATTAAGCGGAGCATCAGGATCGCGGTGTTTCCTGCCGGCAAAATACTCCTTCCATTTTCCCTTGAACTCCTTTGGCTGGAATATGACGATATCCGGATACTGCTTTATTATATCCAATGCCTTCGGATTGTTTCTTATTCTCATTTGTGTTTTCCACCAACCTTTGCATTTATGAATTACAGCTAAATAAGGACATAAAACGAATAAATATGAGGTATTTATCCATATAACAATTATTATTCATGGATAGGATATTGTCAATGTAGAATACAGCAGGGAGACACAAAATCGAATATGAAAAAATCGGCGCTATAGAGCGCCGATTTTTCATGCTATTACCTTCCGATAAACAGTTGGGTATATATAAAGCTGCCGTTGCCTTTAGGAGCTATACCGACTCCTAATTCCGTGAAGTTGGGATTCAGTATGTTCTTTTTGTGCCCTTCGGAGTTCATCCAGGCGTTGAAGGCAGCATCTGCGGACTGATTCATGGCTATATTTTCACCAGCATACATATAGCTTACATTGTTGGATTTCAGCAGATCAAAGGGAGAACCATACGTAGGCGATTGGTGACTGAAGTAGTTTTTATTGACCATATCCTGGGATTTCATCCTTGCAAGCTTTGTGCAATCGCTGTTTGAGCTCAGTGCCTTGGCGCCTGTCTTTGCCCTTTCGGCATTGACCAACTGCAGTATCCTTGACTCGTCGGAGGTCATTGTACCTGAACCGGCTGCTGCTGTTCCGCCACCGGTTGTTCCTGTATTAGTTCCCGTTGTGTTGCCTGCCACCGGAGCTGGTGTTACGGTTCCGGTGCCCGTTGCCTGATTTGTATTGGTCGTTGTGTTGCTTTTCCCAAAGGGTGCTGCATTTTCTGCCTTTATACAGCCGATCCTGCCGCTGTCAGGCATTTTGATCACATACCAGCCATCCATTTTACCCAAGGCCCTGATTTTCTGTCCTGCCTTTATGGTACCAACGGAGGGATATTTTGTCCCCGCTCCCGAACGTACTGTCAGGCTGTCACCGGTTATGCCCAGGTAGCTGTAATCTACCATCTCAAAGGTAGAGGATATCTTGCCATCAAAATTATCTACCCCGTTTTTGCCTTGTTTTGTTCCCACAAGGTTATTGGGCAGAGGCTGCTGATTCGGCATGGTTATATTATTGGGATCAGTCTGGATGTATCTCCTGGAAGGCGCGTAAGTGCAGCCTTGAAGCAAGAGAGCAGCTATTACGGCAATTGCAACGATCAAAGAAGAGAGCTTATTACTTTTCATATATTTTTCTCCTTTATGGTTTTCTAATGTATAGGAAAGTTATACTTTCCTATACATTAGAAAATATTGATTTATATGCCGTGCCAGAATTTTCGACTGCGTCGAAAAAGTCACATGGCAGGCAAAGGCGTCTTTGCCACCTTTGTTGTCACATTTATTTTGCCATCAAATATAATAAAATATTGAAAGGAAGTCTGCCAATTTATTGCAGAATTGCAGAAAAGGAAGGAAGAAGTGAAATTTTGTCGAACTAGTTATTATTAAAAATATATGAGATGGGTTAACAGGGGGAAAGAGGCATGGACATTATTCTGCAAGCGCTTTTTATTTTTTTTGCAAGAGTAACGGATGTATCGATAGGAACTATTAGAACGATCCTGCTTGTGAAGGGACAGAGAAAAATAGCTTCAGTAATGGGTTTTTTTGAAGTGATGATCTATCTGATAGTGCTGGGAAAGGTCGTTGGGAATATTGACAAACCGGTGCTTATTCTGGCATACTGCTTCGGATATGCAACGGGCAATCTTATTGGCAGCAAGATTGAAGAGCGATTATCAATTGGACGTCTGATCGCACAGATAATAGTAAAGGAAAGCTCTGATGAACTGGTGCAGAAATTAAGGGATGCAGGCTTCGGGGTCACCATTTTTGAAGGCGAAGGTAAGGATGGGAAGAGCTATATGTTGAATATAATATTGGAAAGGAAGCAGCTGGAGCTGCTTCATAGAATTACTGACGGCTGTGATGATGGAGCATTTATAACCACAATGGATGTGAGGGCATCCATGGGAGGCTATTTCCAGCCTAAGAAGATGTAGCATCCTTGCTGGTCCACTGAAGCTCGGAAATCAACATGGCAGCTACTATGAAGATGCCGCCGATGATACCTTTTACGCCAATGACCTCTCCGAGCACAAGGAAGGATGTAAGGGCTCCGAATACCGGCTCCATGGTGAAAATCAGGGCTATGTGTGAAGCAGGTGCAAACTTTTGTGCTGTGGTTTGCACAAAAAAGGCAAAGGCTGTACAAAGTACTGCAGAAAATATCAGCGACCAGAAGCTGGCGGCGGATACCGTGGCAGGGAAAGGCTCAAATATGACAGCAAAGACTGTTCCAAAAATGGAGACAAAGAATAGCTGCACAATAGCCAATAAGGTAGCGTCATACTTCTGTACGTAGGTTCCTGTAAACAGAAGCTGCCAGGCATAGCAAACCGAGCAGAGTATGGTCATGAAGTCGCCGATGTTGAAACTTGAATTATCCCCGTTGTAGGACAAAAGAAACAAACCCAGAGTGGCTGTGATCACACTTATTATGGTCTTGGGCATCAGCTTGGACTTAAGGTAGAATATAGAGAACAAAGGGACAATAAGCACGGCCAGCCCAGAGAAAAAACTGGATTTTGATGCTGTCGTATATTGGATACCGACTGTTTGAAAGGCATAGGTAGCAAAAAGTAAAGAAGATAGTATCAAAGCCGGCTTTATTAAGCTTCTGTCAAGCTCTTTGAGCTTTTTGTGAAACAGAACTGCAAGCAACAGGCTTGCTATCGCAAACCTAAAGCCTATGTGGTAATATGGTGTTATGGTCTCCAGCGCAATTTTCGTGGCAGGAAAACCTGCGCCCCAGAATATGGTAACAAGCAGCAGGGACATATCTGCCTTCAAGGATTTTTCCATATGAGTTTCTCCTAATATAAGAATTTTTGGATGCTGTTATATAGATTTTACAGTATGTGGAGCCAAATTTCAACCTGCGGCAGGCATTAGTGAAAATTTATGTAAACGAATTTCCTGGGCATACTTTTTCATTGACATAATAATACTAGAAATATATAATGTATTTAATTATATTCCTAATGGTAATGACAGGGAGAAGTAATCTGCAGATGCTTATGTGAAAAACTCAGTGTTGAATTTCACAGCCAGAGAGCCGACGTATGGTGCAAGTCGGCAGCGGAAGCTTATGAAATACACCCTCGAACTGCGGACTGAAAGGCTACAAGTAGGTCTTGCCGGAAGCTTCCTCCGTTATACTGGAAGGGAACATGAAAGTGTTCTTATAAGAGGGTTTTGCAGGAATATCATTCTGCAAGGCCAATTAGGGTGGTACCGCGAGCCATTCGTCCCTTTGTGGATGAATGGTTTTTTTGATTTCTATAACTTAATGGGAGGTAATAATATGGATGGAAAAACAAATGTATTTGATATTCTGAAGGAGAGAGGCTTTATAGAGCAGGTCACTCATGAGGAAGAGGTAAGGGAGCTGCTGGGCAAAGAGCGTGTAACCTTTTATATAGGCTATGACCCTACTGCAGACAGTCTTACAGCGGGACATTTCCTTACAATAATGGCAATGGCTCATATGCAGAGAGCAGGACACAGGCCTATAGCGCTTATCGGCGGTGGGACCACCATGGTTGGGGACCCTACAGACAAGACAGACATGAGAAAGATGCTCAGCCGTGAGGATATAATCCACAACGGTGAGAGGTTCAAGAAACAGTTCGAAAGGCTGATCGACTTTTCTGAGGATCAGGCAATAATGGATGACAACGCCAACTGGCTGCTGGATCTTAACTACGTTAATTTTTTAAGAGAAGTGGGGATATACTTCTCAGTAAACAAGATGTTGACAGCCGACTGCTACAAGAGCAGGATGGAGAAGGGGCTGACCTTCCTGGAGTTCAACTACATGCTCATGCAAGGCTATGACTTCCTGGAGCTTTACAGGAGATATGGCTGCAGGATGCAGATGGGAGGCAACGACCAGTGGTCCAACATACTTGCCGGAGCGGATCTGATAAGAAGAGCTGAAGGGGTGGAAGCCTACGGAGTGACCTTCGCACTGCTCACTACCAGCGAAGGCAAAAAAATGGGCAAGACCCAGGCAGGCGCAATCTGGCTCGATCCCGAGAAAACCAGCCCCTACGATTTCTACCAGTACTGGAGGAACGTCGATGATGCGGATGTGGAGAAATGCCTTGCACTGCTCACCTTCCTCCCCATGGATGAGGTCAGAAGGCTGGGCAGTTTGCCGGGTGAAAGGATCAATGAGGCTAAAAGGACTCTTGCCTTTGAAATAACCAAAATAGTACATGGCGAGGAAGAAGCTTCAAAGGCTCAGCTGGCAGCTGAAGCGTTATTCGGAGGCGGAGGGGATTCAGAATCCATACCGACCACCGAACTGCCGAAGGAGCAGCTTGATAAGGGCATCAATATTATCGACCTTCTGGTAATGACCGGACTTGCACCATCCAAAGGTGAGGCAAGAAGGCTTATAACCCAGGGCGGTGTGCTTGTTGAGGATTCAAAGGTAGAGGCCATAGACCTTGTATTAAGCACTGCAGATCTAAAGGAAGGAAAGCTGATAATCAAGAAGGGCAAGAAGACCTATCACAGGATAAAATTGGCTGAATAAGAAAAAGGCTGACAGCTGTCAGCCTTTTTTAATTATGATGCATCTCGTTATCCATTGCATAGAAGCTCCCGCTTACAATGGATTCAATTTTCTTCTGCATTTTCTTGATTTCTATATATGTCTCAGGGTAGGCCGCCTTTGAGATATCCACCATGCCCTCGCCCTTTGTATCGAGTGTTTGCTGCAGCCTTTTCCGTATGTCATCCAGAAGCTTTATTTCCTCCAGTATGTCACCGTACCTTCTCAAGCACTGGTTATACTCCCGGTTGTTCATATAATCCTCATCTCCGGAGCCCCGCTCAAAGAAATCGATGTTCTTTTTTATAGTGTTGACTTCAACGAGCAATGTCTTGTATTTCCCCAGAAGCTGTTCAAACTCAGTCTTTATGGCTTCTCGATCGAAGCCCTCGACGTTGATGTAGGTCTTCTTTTCCGATTTGTTGCCTATAACACCTGTAATAACCTGGATCTTGGCATTTACTGAGCCGCCTATTATCTTGCCGTACATCGGGTCCATAATTACCTTTTTTGCTTTTAACTGGCTGTCAAGGGCATAGAAGCCTATATTGATATCATCTCCCGCGGTTATGTCAGTCTCATTGCAGTACTTTACAAATACACTCTTTTTGGCTTGAATACGTGATACATTCTTTCCGAATATGCCGCCCTTTATATAAATACTTCCTTCAGTGGAGGTTATCTTATCCACGACACCCAGGCCCATGGGGCTCTGGATGGAAACATCATTTTTTGCTTTTACCGAGAAACCGTCCTTTACAGTGCCCTTAACGGTAACATAACCATCAAAGTTGATGTTGCCGGTTTCGTAGCCAACATCTCCCGGGATGACAAGGTGATTATCCACTCCTATCTTGTCTCCATTGAATTTTACCGCTCCGTCTATAGCAGCTCTCAAAACGGTTTTTCCGTCTTCTTCAAACTCTTCTACCGTTTTCCTGTCATATTTGAGCTTCAGGTCTATCCCTCTTCTTGCCGGCAGAGGGTTCCCCAGCACTGTCCTACCCGCTATGCCTTCCGTAGGCTTTAGCTTTTCGCCCAGCCAATCACCCCTCTTTATGCTTTCTATGAGATCCAGCTCATAGT
>CAZNMO010000094.1:12368-17868 GCA_964574195.1 uncultured Clostridiaceae bacterium
TGTGCCGTCTTCCTTCACTACAGGCTTTTTATCCTGGATCTCGTAATACCTTATCACTGCATCCTTACCGTCCTCGGGAGCTATGCCCCTGGCTATGGTTATTTCCTTCTGCACGGTAATAGGCTTCTGGAAAAGCTTGTCCAGGCCTTCTGTGACGCCGGATTTTTCAAGGGCAGCTATTAATTCCGAGGATATGCCGATTTTATTTTCCACAAATTCCTTTGCGGTAATATTCAGCTTTATTCTGGCTTCCATTTCATCAAAGGATATTGAAACCTCGATCCTTGGCTTTACTATCCCAATGTGTACTCTCACGCCTTTTGCTTCATCAAATGCGGATTTCAGACCTGAGAAATTATTCAGCTGCAGTGTGGGCATATCCAGAAGTAATTGATTAAAATCACGCATTTCATAACCGGAGCGGCATACTGATATAAAAAGTTCATTGTTTTCGTTAAAAAGAGAAAAATACTCATTACGGTAAATTTCCATAATACACCCCGAATTGCTTATAATAATACAATATTAACACAGCGCGATATATATCTACAACTGATTTGGGAAATGTACCACATAATTGGAAACAGATTGTTATATATGGTAGAATGGTAGTGAAGCTATGTACAGTTACAAACGGACAGTGGTGAGATAAAAATCTGATCAAAGCAACATACTAAAGATGTAAAGTATCAGGAACATTGGTTATTTTTCATTTGAAAGGTGATGCGGATGGAAAGGAATCTGAGTAATTATTTAACAAAGCTGATCGAACTTGATGCAAAGGCTGTAGATTTTAAGGGCAGCAGGTATTCAGAGCTTGTAAAGCTGGAAGCCGGCAGCAGGGATGAACTGCGGAGTATAGAGGATATATTGGATAATACGGCTGTAGAGGCCAGGCAGGAGCACGACAGGATAATTGAGGAGACAAGGCAGCAGGTGAAAGCTATAAGCGAGGCAGCCGGTGCAAAAATGGATAAGGTTCAGGCTTATTTTAAGAGCATTAAGGAGAAGGCTGCCGGAGATATTTGGGAGCAGCTTCTTGAAATCGAGAGGTAACTCAATGGATAATGTAACCAGATTTGCCGCGGTCAACGCAAAGATAAAGGCAATGGAAGGTAGCTTCCTGAAGGATGAGGATTACAAAAATCTTCTGGAAATGGAGTCTGTAATTGACATTGCCAGGTATATGAAGGAGAAAACTGCTTATTCAGAGACTCTTGCCAGCGTACAAGTGGAGAACATCCACCGGGGTATGCTGGAGAATCTGATAAGACAGAATATGGTAAGGAATATTGATAAGATAATACACTATTTTACCGGAGACTACAGGGATTTTATCAAAACGCTCTATGCCAAATATGAGATAGAAGAACTGAAGGTCATTGCCAGAGCAGTTTATAACGGGAAAGGCGCAGAGGAATTCAGAAGCAGTGCCTTTGTCGGGAAATACAGCGGGATAGATCAGAACAGGATTTTTGAAGCAAAAAGTATAGGGGATATAATATATGCCCTTAAGGGCTCTGATTTTTATAAATATCTTGAGCCTCTGGTTGATGGAAACTATACTGAGAATCCCTTTAGATTCGAGATGGTCATGGATATGGCCTATTACTCGATCTTGCAGAAACAGTGGAATACTCTTTCGCCTAGAGATAAAAAGATCCTTGAGCATGCCCAGGGGATCATAGCTGATAAGCTTAACCTGCAGTGGATATACAGAGGGATAAAGTTCTACAGGCTGAGCCCGGAAGAGCTTTTAAACTATACCATTGGCATAAGCTATAGGATCAATTTCAAGCAGCTTAAAGAACTTTGCTACTCACAGGATCTTGAGGAATTTTTTCGGATCGCCCGGAGCACCAAATATGGCTTTCTTTTCAAGGAGGATGAAACCACAGACATTTATATGGAGAGAAGGCTTGAACGGCACACATTTTTCGCACTTAAGACCCTGATAAAAGAAAACAACCTATCTATCATTAGCGCTTTTTCATTTATTATATTCCTGGAGCTGGAGGTAAAGGATATAATTTCAATAGTTGAGGCAGTAAGGTATAAGGTTCCTGCAGAACAAGCACATAAGTACATTGTAAGGAATCTTTAAAGGAGGTGGTATTCGTTGGCTGTGGAAAAGATGAAAATTGTGAGTATAACCGGAGAGCTGAAATCATTGGACAGGGCATCGAAGCTTGTTGTGCTCAATGGCAGCATCCATTTGCTGAATGCACTTTCTGAGTTAAGCAGTAATAATCTGAATATATCGGCTTCCCAGGAGCATATGCAGACTATCCATGAGCTGTCCCATCTCAAACCATATATGACACGGCGTGATTTTTCCAAGGATGAGGCCATGATAAAATTCTTCCAGGAACTGTTTGATCAGAAGCCTGGAATATGTGAAAGCTGCCTTGATATTGGTGATGATTATGATAATATCACATCAGAGCTGAGAAAGGTCTATGATGAGGTCACTGGTATTTCCCTCAACATAAGTGAAAGCACGGAAAAGGTGGGTATCCTTCAGCGCTTTCTGGATAATATCGGATATATGAAGAGCTCCGGTATTGATATTGGTAAGCTTAAGACGCTGGCTTTCATAAAATTCAGGTTGCTGCTGCTGTCAAACGAGAATTACAAGAAGCTCATGCTCAATATAGAGAATGTACCCTCAATAGTATTGCAGCTAGCTGCATTGGACGGGAATATGGTGATAGCGGCGATCACTCCCAACAGTCTGTCTGAAGAGGCTGAAAGGATATTCGCATCTTTGAATTATAAGGAATTGGATCTGCCTGGTGAATTCAGCGGAACAGCTGAGGAGGCAGCAAAACAGATCAATGATAGGATCGAACTGGAGAAAAAACAGGTAAGAGAGCTTAAGGAATCTGTAAAGGCTCTTAGCGAAGAATACAATGAGAAGGTTATAAGAGCATATTCACTACTGGAGTTGGAAAAGCGGGCTGAAAAGGTAAAGCTTAATTCTGCCCTTGGACACAGCATGTTTTTTATATTCGGATTTGTTCCAGAAAGTGAACTGGAGAACGTCCGCAGCGAATTCCAAAAGAGCTTCGGCGACAGTGTCCTATTAATAGTAGATGATGTTGTTGAGGGCAGGCAGGGACAGATGCCTCCTACAAAGATAAAAAATAACTGGCTGTTCAGACCTTTCGAAATGCTGATCAGCATGTATGGTACGCCAAGCTATGGGGAGAAGGATCCGACACCCTTCTTTGCCATTTCTTATCTGCTGCTCTTCGGGGCAATGTTTGGGGATCTGGGACAGGGGCTGGTAATACTGCTTGCGGGGATCATTGTGGGGCGAAAAATGAGCAATACCGGCTTTGGAGGCATACTAACAAGGCTGGGGGCCAGCTCTATGGTCTTTGGAGCCATATATGGGAGCATATTTGGTTCCGAGGAACTGATAGAGCCACTTGTCATAAGACCCATGGCCAATATAAACACCATGCTGATAAGCGCAATAATTATGGGTATCATACTTATAACTGCAAGCTATATATATAGCCTGATAAATCTGTACAGCTACAGGAATATTGAAGAGGGGCTGTTCGGAAGGGAAGGGCTGGCCGGTTTTCTGTTTTTCCTTGTCCTGTTATTCGGGATCTGGGGTAAGTTTAGCGGGAGGCTCGCAGGTATAGGTGTACCGGCAGCTATAATGGTAGTGCTGCTTCTGGTCATGGTTTTCAAGCAGCCTTTGGCGGGAATGCTGACCGGGCACAAGCTGTATGAAGAATCTGCCATGGATTATTATATAGAGGCGGGTTTCGGAGTGATCGAAACTGTATTGTCCGTTGCCTCAAATATTATATCATTTATAAGGGTCGGAGCTTTTGCCTTGAACCATGTGGGGCTCTATATAGCCTTTGCTACCATGGCCGAGATGCTGAACTCCCATATAGGCGGGATCGTGGTAATTATCATTGGGAATATATTTATCATAGGTTTGGAAGGGCTCATTGTCTTTATACAGAGCCTCAGGCTGGAATACTATGAACTGTTCAGCAAGTATTACACAGGCTATGGTGTGGAGTATAAGCCAACAAGCCTGTTCAATGGAGGCGAAAGTGACGGATAAATCTCGAAAAGGCTGGAGTTGGATGTCGATTTTGAATAATATGAATAGAAAAAAGGAGGAGGCATGAAAATGTATATGATTTTGGGAATTGCAATTGGAATAGTACTTTTTACGATCGGTCTGGGAGTGATACTATATAGGGCTGAGGGTGGCATACAGGGGAATAAAGCGAGGACGATCCTGCGTGCCAGTATAGTTTCCTATATGTTTCTTATAGCATTGTTCATTTTTGTATTGACTCCTGATATTGTTGATGCAGCTCAGGATGGTACTTCCGGATCAGGTCTGGGTTTTATAGCAGCAGGACTATCTACCGGACTTGCTACCATTGGAGCAGGCTATGCAGTAGGAGCCGTTGGATCCTCCGCCCTTGGAGCAGTTTCGGAAAATCCCAGGATACTTGGAAAAACATTGATATTTGTCGGCTTGGCAGAAGGTATTGCAATATATGGGCTTATAGTATCCATCATGATATTGGGACGGCTGTAATGAGTAAAGATGCCATTCTGAAAGGAATTGAGTATTATGAAGTTTTTCCTATTGAGTGACAATGTAGATACCTTGACCGGAATGAGGCTTGCAGGTATAAAAGGAGTACTGGTACATGAAAGGGATGAGATCCTGAACGCTCTGGAGGATGCATGCACCAGGAGCGATATAGGGATATTGCTGGTTACTGAGCTGCTTGCCGAAAAGGTAGCGGAGGAGCTCAAGTCTGTAAGGCTGGATTCAACCAAGCCTATAGTGACCATAATACCAGACAGGCATGGGGAACGGCGCAGAAGTGACTATATAACCAATTACATAAAAGAGTCCATTGGGCTGAAGATTTGAGGTGATTTGCTATGAGCGTGTCGGTTGAAGATAAGATTGAACTTTTCAGGAACATAATTTACCGGGAAATAGAGGAGTCCGTCTCTGAGAAGGAACTGAAGGCAAAGGAAGAATTCGATAGAGAAAAGAGCAGACTGCTTGCTGAGGTTGAGGCCAAGAGAAAGAGCATCATTGATGAGGCTGTAAATAAGGCCGAAAAGGAAAAACAGCAGATGATCGCCAAAGCCAATGCCAAGGTATACCACCAGGTATTGGACAGGAAACAGCAGTTCATAAGTGAAATGACGGAGCAGCTCATGCAGAAAGCTGTGAACTTTACAATGGAGGAAGGCTACAGGGTTTATCTGTCCAAGTGCTTGAGCCGGGCAGCAGAGGCAATGGAGGACGTGGAGTCTGTGAGACTTTATTTTACCCAAAAGGACATGACAAATCTGGGAGAGTTTATAAAACAGGAGATTGCTGCAAGCAAGCTTAAGGGGAAATGTAGCCTGCAGGATGCAGAAAACAGTATATTGGGCGGCTTCTATGCAGAGGATGGGAAACAGGAGATTCAGGTTGACTATACCTTTA
>CAZNMO010000095.1:0-17741 GCA_964574195.1 uncultured Clostridiaceae bacterium
TTTTTTATTTCCTCGGAAATGGGAACACTTGATTTTCCGTATTTTCCTTTTACATAGTCTTTTATTTCATTAGGTATCATCTTATACCTGCTGCCGGATACTACATTGAAAACTGCTTGTGTACCCACAAACTGGCTGGATGGTGTAACTAGCGGAGGGTAGCCCAGATCTTCTCTTACTCTTGGTACTTCCTTCAGCACCTCGTTATACTTATCCATTGCATTGGCCTGCTTCAATTGCGACATAAGGTTTGAAAGCATTCCACCCGGCACCTGGTAGGACAGCACATTGGTATCGACATTGAACACATTGACATTCATTATACCATTGGCTATATATTTCTCCTTGATCTTCTTGAAATGCTCCGCTATCTCGCACAGCAGCTCCAGATCAAGTCCCGTATCATACTCAGTTCCCTTCAAGGTGGCAACCATAGGCTCTGTCGGAGGCTGTGAGGTTCCCAGACCAAAGGGTGAAAGTGCGGTATCGATCACATCTACCCCTGCTTCAATGGCTTTTAAATATGTCATATCCGTCATTCCGCTTGTGAAATGTGTATGAAGCTGTATCGGTATAGTAATGTGCTGCTTCAAGGCCTTTATCAGTTCGTAGCCGTAATATGGAGTAAGTATGCCTGACATATCTTTTATACATAGGGAATCACAGCCCATATCCTGCACTTTCTTTGCCAGGTCCACATATGCCTCCGTGTTGTGGACCGGGCTTATGGTATATACGACCGTACCTTGAGCATGTCCGCCGTACTTTTTTGTTGCCTTTACGGCAGTTTCTATATTCCGCAGATCGTTCAAAGCATCAAATATCCTTATTATATCTATTCCGTTTTTTATCGACAGCCTTACAAACTCTTCAACTACATCATCGGCATAGTTCTTGTACCCAAGTATATTCTGGCCTCTGAGCAGCATTTGAAGCTTTGTGTTTTTCAGCTTTGATTTTATAGTTCTTAACCTTTCCCAGGGGTCCTCATCAAGAAATCTCAGGCATGAATCAAAGGTAGCTCCTCCCCACATTTCAAGGGAATGATAGCCTACCTTATCCATCATTTCAATTACCGGCAACATTTCATCAGTTCTCATTCTGGTTGCTATAAGGGATTGATGACCATCTCTCAAAACTGTTTCTGTTATCTTTATCCTTGCCAAAATTATTCAACCTCCTGTAATAGTCCAGCATATAATGCATATATCCTGAAATTATTATTTAATTCTATATATAACATATTTAACCTGAAAAATATACAATAAGTATCAAATAAAAGCAAATTGCTATTTATGTGTGCATGGCTTGAAATAGCCTTCAAGGGACACTTCATATATACTGCTGACACTTGATGCTCCAAGAGCCTCCCGTGCCAGATCCGCTTCCGTACAGCAGCTTGTCTCTTCAAAACCCAAGGCTCCAAGAAATCCCGGGCATATACCCAGGGCATATACCTTTTCTACACCTTTACGCTCAGCAATATTGAGTAGTGCCTTGACCACAGCACTGCCCAGCTTTTCTCTCCTTGCTTCCCGACTTATTGCGACCCAATTCATGTAGCCTCTGTTTCCTTGAATTATAACGCAGCCGCAGCCTCTTAAAGCCTTCTCATTCTCGCATACCAGAAAGCTTTCAATATTCTCCAACAGCCTTCCTTCATGTATTCCAGCCTCCCTGGTAAGCTCCATAATAAAGCCAATATCCTCCGGCTTTACCTTTCTGATCTGAAACAATTAACTTCCCCCCAACCCTTTCAGGTAATTTACCTCTTCCTCATCCAGGAAACGCCAATGGCCTGTCTGCAAACCTTGCAGACTTATATTTCCGATTTTGATGCGTGTCAGCTTTATGACCTCATGGCCTATGGCTGAACACATCTTTCTTACCTGCCTATTTTTTCCTTCATGTATTGTGATTTCTACGATACTGTTTCCCTTTACTTCACCATTGACCTTCAACAATGCCGGTGATGTCACATAATCCTCGATCTGCATGCCTCTTCCGAAGGTATCGATATCACCGCTGTCTACCTTACCTCTGACCAGCGCTCTGTAAGTCTTGTCGATATTATGCTTCGGATGTGTGATCCTATATGTAAGGTCACCGTCATTTGTAAGTATCAGTAAGCCTTCTGTGTCATAATCCAGACGACCAATAGGAAAGACCCTTGTGCTTATGCCCTTCAACAGGTCCAAGACTGTGGGTCTTCCGAACTGATCCTTTACACTGGTAATATAGCCTGTTGGTTTATTCAATAAGATATATAGCAGAGCATCCGGACTCTTGATAGCTTTGCCGTCAACCTCAATAGTGTCCTTATCCTTATCCACCTTAAAGCCTTGCTCTATAACGATAGTACCATTGACCTTCACTCTTCCTTCGGCAATGATCTCTTCGCATTTCCGCCTGGAAGCCACGCCAAACTCTGACATTACCTTTTGAAGCCTTTCCAACATTTCCCCCTGCTCCTCACCTTTATATTTCACAATAACAGCTCATCCATGTGAGAACCAGCGGTATAGACACTCTCTGAGGCTTTCCGCCAGTTTATGAACGCTATCCAGCAGAAATCCACTGGAATTTCTAAAAAAGAAAATCTCTTCTAATGCTTTTCTGTCAGATAGCCCCTCATTATTTGTTTCAGATAGTAAAAAGGGCTGCTGGATTCCACACTTTCTGTATACTCTAGCTCAACGGTACTCAGGAGCCCATTGTCCAGGTATACCTCCAACTTACCAGCACTTTCGCCCTTATAGAGAGGCGCTTGTGCTGTCAACATATCTTTGGGCTGAAGACTGATATTATCCTTTTCTCCTGCCTTCAAGGCGATATAATAATCCTGTTTAGGTTTTACTGCAACGAATTTTTCTTTGCCGTTTCGCACCTCTACTACCTTGAATATGTTGTCCTTATTTACAACCATCTCGTTTGAGTAATTACCAAAACCGTACTCAAGCAAAGCAGAGGAGTCATCCCACATAGGGCCGCAATTCAGTACCACACATACCAGCTGCATTCCATTCCTGGTAGCCGATGAAACCAAACACCTTCCGGCCTTTTTGGTAAAGCCCGTTTTTACACCATTTCCGCCTTCAAACTGCCACAGCATCTTGTTCTTATTCACCATAATCCTGTCCCAGCCTTCATTTGGCGGGCCTTCTATGGTCTTTTTCTTGCTGCTGACGATCTCAGCAAAAACCGGATTTCTCAACGCATAGGCGGTTATTAGAGCCAGATCACGTGCAGTAGTATAATGGGTTGCAGAATCAAGTCCGTGGGGGTTATCAAAATGGGTGTTTACCGCCCCTATTTCAGCAGCTTTTTTATTCATTAGCGCTGCGAAGCCCTCTATGGAACCGCCCACATGTTCCGCCACGGCAACAGCGGCATCATTTCCCGAACGCAGCATTATAGCATACAGCAAATCATTTACAGTATGCCGCTCTCCTTGTCTGAGATATATTGAAGAACCTTCTGTAATAGAAGCTTTTCTGCTGACAGTAACAGTTTCTTTCAGCTTCCCGCTTTCAATTGCTACTAGTGTTGTCATTATTTTTGTTGTACTGGCCATAGCCAGCTTCTCATCCATATTCTTGGAATACAATACTCTTCCTGAATTCACATCCATTATTACAGCAGCTCTGGCACTTGTATCCTTACTTGCAGAAACATTTAAACTGCAGGATACTATCGATACTATCAACGATATTACAATTATCCAGGTCCTTTTCATCCTATCACTCCGTCAATTTTAGATAATCTTTGATCCCTTTTATTATTGACAGAATGCTATTTTAATATAACGAGTCGTAAAGATATTCCTTACTTCTGCAAAGGCTTATTCGCTGATTATCTTACAGCCGAATTCCTTCGCTATTTTCTGTGCTTCTCTCATGTCTTCCTCGCCCCAGATAGTCCAACCGCCTTTGAGGGTCCCGTCTACATATATTTCAACCTTGTCTTTCTTGAATATCATAAGCTTGTCATTCCTTCTCTTCATCTGTATGATCTGATGCTTGACAGCTTCTTCTATATCGACATCCATTACTTTGAGCGCAATAAACAAGCAGGATAGTGCATCCTCCAGCTCACTCTTTGCCCTTGCATTTTCCCCTTTAAGCAGTGCCTTGAGAGACTCCGCCACTTCCTCATTAAGATGGCTCAATACTTCCTTGGGATCATCAGTCGCATACTTTCTGTTTTCCCATATCATATCAACAGCGTTCTTTATCTCCATATAAACACCCCCGATGATAAATTCATATCGTAGTAGATGATAATAGTTTCATTATGATAATTATAGCAAATATATATAAAAAAGGAAGGATTCAACTCCCTCCTAAATTTCATTTTTTTCCTCTTCGGTTACCTTCCGCTTTATCAGATAATCCTCCATGTTCGTTATCAGGTTTGGTACCATATCAACGACCCTGTCCAATGCACTGCTGTATTTGACAGGTATCACCTTCAGCTGTCCATTTGAGGTGGCTAGGAAGCCAATGGGCTGAACAGTGACTCCGGCGCCGCTGCCGCCGGCGAAGGGATACTTCGAACTGTCCAGTTCATCCCTGTCGGCTGAATTTCCGAATTCTCCCCCTCCTGCTATAAAAGCAAAGGAGACCTTCGATACAGGTACTATGACGCTTCCATCATCTGTCTGGACTGCATCCCCTATTACTGTATTCACATCTATCATGTTCTTGATATTTTCCATAGTTGTTCTCATTAGGCTTTCTACAGGTTGTTCCAAGCAAAACACATCCTTCTGTATATTAAATTGAATTACACTATTTTTTACTGGTCAGCAATACAGGTATTAACCTAATTCCAGTATTTATAATATGACCTAATCTAATGTGAATTATACAGCTAAAATCAGCACGTAGGAGTACTTGATCGAATATTGGCACTACCTTTATCCTGATTCCTCCCATATCGACCAAACTCCGTGTCATAGTCACGATACATCCTATAACTATCCAGGCTGCACCGTACAAAACTCCTGTTTCTGCTGCATCACCGGTCCCCAGTGAAAGCCTTAAATGAAATTTCCGGATCGTAGTTTTACCTGCGATGTATTTCATCGCAGATAATAGCCTATGTTTTTCCTTCCTCAAAATTTCAAACAGCTTGCTGTTGTCATCCAGAGTGAATAGCTTTGTAAATTGAGTCAGTAGCTTGTTTCTTTTCTTGTTTGCCAACTCCACCTTATATTTGACTGCAGGCCTTCCTTGTTTAAATATCAGTTCCAGGAATGGTATTTCTGATTTGAGTTTTAGTAGTCCGTAGATGGTCCTTATCCCTATTGTGATTTTATCGTCCTTGCCTGCTCTTTCAATATCCAAACTAATAGTTACGGGCATCGTATATATCATTATAAAAACAAATATCAGAAAAATAATAAGGTACAGCATCAAATTCCTCCCCATTTGGGTTTTGGGGCAGCACAATATTCATATTTTTTCCCAAAAATAAAAAATAATACATCCTTTTTCCAAGGATGTATTCAGACTCTTCTATGCTCCTGTCTCATCAGCCAAAGGCTTCAGTGTCGGAAGCTCTTTTATGTTCTTCAGACCGAAGAGCTTGAGAAAGTTATCTGTAGTTCCGTATAACATCGGCCTGCCCGGCCCGTCCATACGCCCTACATCATGAATAAGCTCCTTTTCAACAAGCCTTGAAAAACAACTTTCAGATTTTACCCCTCTTATATAATCCACCTGTGCTTTTGTAATGGGCTGCTTGTATGCGATAATTGCTAAAGTCTCAAGGGATGCCTGGGAAAGCCCCTGCCTGTTCTGAGGCTTTACCAGCCTTTCAATATATTCATAGTGCTCCGGTTTTGTAGAGAATTGATAGCAGTTATTCACTTCTATAATTCGTATCCCTCTATTCTCGTCGTTAAAGTTATCTATCATCTGGTTTATTATTTTCCGCAGCGTAGGTTCATCAATATTTATAATATCACATAATTCCTTTATTGGAACTGCATCACCGGCCACAAACAAAAGACCTTCCACAACAGACTTTATTTCTCTTATGTCCATATAAAATCATTCCCTTCCTGCGTCTTTTGTCCTTCTCTTTATCAATATCCTGTCAAAGTTTTTTTCCTGCTCAATATGGAGACTTCTTCTCTTTAGCAGCTCAAGTATAGCCAAGAAGGTAACGATTATCTCATATTTATTGCAGTAATTCATGAAAAGATCGTCAAAATAAAAGGATGGCTTGCTGGTAAGAAGCTTGCTTATCAATCTTATCTTGTCGTCAACAGTTACTACCTCACGGTATATTTCCTTGAAGTTGTTTCTCTTTTTTGATTCATTCTTCAGCAATATGTTCCTGAAGCTTATATACAGCATATCAAGGGAAACATTATCAATATCAGATACATCGTAGACGTAATCTCCTACAGGCTCCGGGGCTTTGTAAAAGACCCTCTCATATATCCCCAGCTTGTCCTTGAGCTCCAGGGATGCTTCCTTATACCTCTTGTATTCAAGAAGCTTCTGAACAAGCTCTTCCCTTGGATCGATGGTCTCTCCGCTGTTATCCTCTTTCTTGGGCTTCGGCAGCAGCATTTTTGACTTTATTTCCAGCAGTGTTGCAGCCATTACAAGGAATTCGCTGGAGACTTCAAGATCGTGAAGCTCCAGCATGCTGATGTACTGCAGGTATTGGTCCGTTATCTCAGCGATGGGTATATCATATATATCTACCTCTGCTTTATCTATCAGGTGCAGCAGAAGGTCAAGTGGACCTTCAAAGGCTTGTAGCTTGACGCTAATAGCCATGGTCTTACTCCAACTCCATAAGGTTCATCTTTTCTCTTACCTCAACCATGGTCTTGGCAGCCAATTCCCTGGCCTTACGGTCTCCCGCCTTCAGGATGTCGATTATACTATCCTTATCCTTCAGCAGCAGCTGTCGCTTCTCATACATTGGAGCCATGAAGCGTACTATATTCTCAGCAAGGTCCTTTTTACAGGATACGCAGCCCATACCTCCGGCTTTGCATACCTGTCCGATCTCCTGATATCTATTTTCGGTGAAAACCTTATGGAAGGCATAAACAGCACAAATATCCGGATGTCCCGGATCATCTTTCCTTATCTTCTGTGGGTCTGTGATCATCTGCCTTACTTTTTCCCTAATAATATCCGGGGAATCAGACAATGAAATGGTATTGTCATAACTCTTGCTCATCTTTCTCCCATCAAGCCCGGGCAGTACTTTGATCTGAGTCATTTTTGCCTGTGGCTCCGGGAAGGTTTCTCCATACATATAGTTGAACCTTCTTGCCAGTTCCCTGGTCAGCTCCAAATGAGGCAGCTGGTCTTCCCCCACCGGTACCACACTTGCCTTATGTACAAGTATGTCGGTTGCCATCAGATTGGGATATCCAAGGAAGCCGTAAGTCGTAATATTCTTTTCCTTGAGCTGCTCAAGCTGATCCTTGTAGGTGGGACACCTTTCAAGCCAGGAAAGTGGTATTATCATGGATAACAGCAGATGAAGCTCAGCTATCTCCTTTATGCTCGACTGAACAAAAATAGTGCTCCTGTTTGGGTCAAGCCCCGCACTCATCCAGTCTACAGCCATATCAATTATTTTGTCCTTGATCCCGGATGTATCCTCATAGCCGGTAGTCAGAGCGTGCCACTGTACGATGGAAAAAAAGCACTCGTATTCATCCTGCAATTTGACCCAGTTCTCAAGAGCACCGAAATAATTGCCCAAATGAAGATTGCCTGTAGGTCTCATACCACTCATTATTCTTTGTCTGGTCATGTTGTTTACCTCCTATATAATCAGCCTTACAGCAAAATTTATCAATGTATTCAAGCCATCAATAAATGGATTGAGTATCGAACCTATGACACCTGAAAAAACCAGCAGCAGCATTATCAAATTTGAATATACCGCATATTTGCGCATGAAGAATCGCTGCCTGCTAGTCAGGAAAGCATCAAGTATGTTTGAACCGTCAAGGGGTGGTATCGGTATCAGGTTAAAGACACCTATGCCAAGATTTATCATATATGCGATCCCAAAAATGCTTGTCATTACATTACCCATTTTATCATAAAAAATTGCATAGAGCAGGGCCAACACAAAAGCAGTTATAAAATTTGAAACAGGACCTGCCAGAGAAACCAAAAGCATCCCGCGTTTCCTGTTCCTGAAATTCATATCATTGACCGGTACGGGTTTTGCCCAGCCAAAACGCTGAGTTATTATCAGGCACAGGAACCCAAGGGGATCAATATGGGCTATGGGGTTTAACGTCAATCTCCCATACTGCTTTGCGGTGTTATCCCCCATTGCATATGCTACGAGTCCGTGTGAGAACTCATGTACCGTAAATGCAAGTATTATACCGGGTAGGCTATATAGTAAGCCGGATATCCCAAAGTTAAGATTAAGGTAATAAAAAAATTTTTGAAGCAGTTCCATTCATTTTCTCCTTCTGTTGCAATATCGTATACATATTTTATGCTGTCGGAATTTCAATTTATATTATATTCTAATATATTTAGGAAAAATACACAAGACAAAGGAGTCTTTGCGAAGCAGCAGAATTAAGTTACATATCCGTTTCGAGTTGCGTGTTACGCGTTGCGCGTGGAACGTCTTGGGATGGGCTTCGAAGATTAAGATTCTTCGTTTCACTCAGGATGACGCTTATCTGTCATCCTGAACGAAGTGAAGGATCTTTGCTTCTAAGGCGAGCTATAACCGTACCACGCGCAACTCGAAACGCGTAACCCGTAACCCTTATGCCTCATTCTTCTTAATATACGAAACAGTTAAAAGATATTGTTAAAATAGATTTTTATGCAATAAAAAGGAGCCAGTTCAATAGCTTCTGACTCCTCTTTGTATATGGCTATTTCGAATCTCCAAACCAGAAAAGGAAAGAATTCTTTAGATTATTTATAAAGGAGGATTTGCTTATATCGATGTCGCACACCAAATCATACCTTCCTATTTCCTTATCATCGATGCTTATTATCAATTCACCCAGTTTTGTGCCTTTCATGACAGGTGCATTAATTTTTTCTGGGAGCTGTATCGTCTTTTTTATATTTTTTTCCTCACCCTTGGCAAGTAAAGCCGAAATATCTCTGTTCGTAATCGCATATGTACTCAGAACGTTGCCTTTCGATACCTTTACTTCTTGCAGCTTTTCTCCCTTCCTTGCCACCAGGAAACTGCTGAAATTTGCAAAACCGTAGTCGATCAGTTTTCTTGCTTCCTTGTTTCTGACTTCCACCTTTGGAGAACCCATTACGACACTTATAAGTCTCAGGTTACCTCTTTTTGCAGTTACTGAAACACAATAGCCCGCATCCTCGGTCCAGCCTGTCTTGATACCATCAACATCATTATAAAATCTTATCATCTTGTTCTTATTGACCAGTTCACGCTTTACATCATTTTTCTTGCCTACATATACCGTTACCATGTATTTATCTATGAACTCAAATATCTTTTCGTGCATGAGAAGCTGTTTTGAAATTATGGCAAGGTCATAGGCTGAAGTCACATGTCCTTCTGCAGGCAGGCCATTTGGATTAACAAAATTGGAATCAATGGCACCCAGTTCTTTTGCCCGCTTGTTCATAAGCTTTACAAACTCTTCCTCACTACCTGAGATATGCTCTGCCATCGCAATGCATGCATCATTTGCAGATTCTACAGCTATGCCGTAAAGCAATTCCTTTACAGTCCTGACCTCCCCAGCCTCCAACAGCAGCATTGTCCCCTTGTTGTTCTTACTGGATGCCTGCGGGCTGATAGTCACTTTATCTTCAAAGCTTATCTTGCCACTGTCCAAAGCCTCCATTATAAGCAGCATAGTCATTACCTTTGTTACACTGGCAGGAGCAAGCTTCTCATGGGGGTTCTGTTCATATATCACTTTGCCCGTACTGTAATCCATCAGCAAGGCTGATTTGCAGTCCAGATTCATGTCATCGCTTGCATATACAGGAACTATTATTCCAAAGGACGCAACCGTCAAGGCAACCAGAAAGCACAGTAGTTTTCCGGATAATCTATTTATTCCTGGCGTATTATACATAACAATCCTCCTATAAAATATTTTCGCGAAAAACATTTACTTTTCTAATAAAGTTTCGCGTAAATGTTTCCTCTTCTCCAATTGAATTCGCACTATACCCTATTTATTACCATAAGTGCGTTCAATATAGATTAGTTTACATTTATGTTGCCCTGAGGCAGGTGTTGTTATGCAATTGCAGGAAATGCAAAACCGCACCGGATTATTGTCGCCGATGCGGTCATTGCATATTGCTATTTTATTACATCATACACATATTTTATAGCTTTGGGTTGTATTTTACTTATCACAAATGCCGCTCTTGCTTTCGTCAATGCATCTTCAGTCTCCTGGCGATTTGTGTGAAGTATGCAAATAATATCTCCCTTTTCAACATGTTCTCCAACCTTCTTCACCATGGTGATCCCGGCTGAGAAATCTATCTTGTCCTCTTTAGTCGCTCTGCCTGCTCCAAGCAGCATTGCAGATATGCCTATCTGTTCCGCATCTATGGCATTTACATAGCCACTTTCATTTGCCTTTACCTCAATGTGATACTTTGCCTTTGGAAGCAGATCAGGGTTATCAACGATTTCAGAGTTTCCACCCTGTGCTTTTATGAACTCCTTCAGTTTTCCAATTGCTTTACCGGATTTGATTATTTCTTGTAATGCTGCATAAGCTTTGTCAAATTCTTCATAAGCGCCGCCCAATATTGCCATATAGGAAGCTATTGTCAATGCAACCTGCGTCTCATCCTCTGCTCCATTTCCCTTGAGAACTTCTATGGCCTCTATTATTTCATTGGAATTACCTACTTCATGTCCCAGAGGCTGACTCATATCTGTAACTACTGCCACTGTTTTTCGGTTAAGAGACTTCCCTATCTCAACCATCGTTTTTGCCAACTCAACTGCTTCATCAACAGATTTCATAAATGCCCCTGAACCGACTTTGACATCCAGGACGATGGCATCTGAACCTGAGGCTATCTTTTTACTCATGATCGAGCCTGCAATCAATGGAATACTATCAACTGTAGCGGTGACATCCCGCAAAGCATATAGCTTTTTATCAGCAGGAGTAAGATTCCCTGATTGACCTGATATTGCCATCTTGAAGGTATTTACATTCTTAATGAATTCCTCTCTGGTCAGTTCAGTTTTGAACCCTTCTATTGCTTCCAATTTGTCTATTGTACCACCGGTATGCCCCAGGCCTCTTCCGCTCATCTTAGCTATTGGAATACCTAATGAAGCTACCAGAGGAATCACGATCAAACTTATCTTGTCTCCAACTCCTCCTGTTGAATGCTTATCGACCTTGATCCCTTTGATCTCAGAAAGATCGACGGTATCACCCGAATGAACCATGGATAAAGTCAAGTCAGCGGTCTCTTCCTTGTTCATTCCTTTAAAATACACAGCCATAAGGAAAGCAGATATTTGATAATCAGGTATCTGACCTTTAGTATATCCTTGTATCATAAAGTCAATTTCTTCTTTGGATAAAACCCCGCCATATTTCTTTTTATTGATCAAATCTATCATTCTCATTAAAGCTGCACCTCTTTGAAAAACTGCTTGACCAGTGCAGTAAATCTTGGTTTTATAGATTCAGCCACCTTGACTATTTCTTCATGAGTAGGCGCAAACATGGTATCAGGGATAGCCATATCAGTTATGCAGGATACACCGGCTGTCCTGAGCCCGCAGTGTCTCGCTACTATAGCTTCCGGTACCGTAGACATGCCTACAGTGTCAGAGCCCAGCTTTATCATCATTCCCAGCTCAGCCTTTGTGGAATAATTAGGGCCGCTTACTGCGCCGTATACACCTTTGTGGATCTTGATACCCTGACCTGCCGCCACTTTTTCAAACAGTTTGACCAGTTCCTTGTCATAGACCTCCGACATATCCGGGAATCTTGGTCCGAAATCCTCAAGATTAGGTCCTATCAACGGATTTGTCCCCATGAAGTTGATATGGTCAGTAATTACCATTATGTCCCCTGCATTAAATTTCGGGTTCAAGCCTCCTGCCGCATTGCTGGCAACCAGCAGCTTTATGCCCAGCTGTTTCATGACCCTTACAGGCATGGTTACCTCCTGCATGGTATAGCCTTCATAATAATGGAACCTGCCCAACATGGCCACAACCTTTTTGCCTTCAAGCCAACCCAGTATAAGCTGACCTGCATGCCCAAAAACAGTAGACACAGGAAACTCCGGAATATCGGAATAGTCAATTACACAGACCTTCTCGATATGCTCACCCAGAGAACCGAGTCCGGTTCCCAGTATTATCCCTATTTCAGGCTCAAAGCCTGACTTTGTCTTTATATATTCCGCAGCTTTTTCAATTCTTGCTCTTAAATCCATAAACTACCCCCACCTTTTTATCAGATATTCTCTATCACACTCTTTATCAGCTTTGTAAAGCTCTCCTTGACCCGATCCGCTGTCTCCATGACCTCCCTGTGATTCAGTGGCTGATCGAGTATTCCTGCCGCCATATTGGTTATACAGGATATCCCCACCGGTTTTATACCGCAGTGATTCGCAGCGACGACTTCAGGTACTGTGGACATTCCTACCGCATCTGCTCCAAGTATCCTGAAGGCTTTTATTTCAGCAGGTGTCTCATAGCTGGGCCCTGTAAGGAAAATATAGGTTCCTTCCCTCATGGCTATACCGTTTTGGGAGGCGCAGACTTTTACGATTTCCTGAAGTTCCCTGGAGTATGCCTCAGACATATCGGGGAATCTTGGTCCGAATTCCTCGATATTTGGTCCAATCAACGGATTATTGTTAGTATAGTTTATATGATCCCTTATAAGCATAAGGTCTCCTGGTTTATAGTCTATATTGACCCCTCCGGCCGCGTTGGTCACGACCAGTTTTTTGACGCCCAGGGCTTTGAAGACCCATACTGGAAAAACCACATCTTCCATACCATAGCCTTCGTAATAGTGGAAACGGCCCTGCATGAAGACCACCTTCCTGCCCCTTATGGTACCGAACACCAGCCTGCCCTTATGTCCCTGAACAGTTGAAACCGGGAAATTAGGTATATCCTTGTAATCTATTGTTATCTTGTTTTCAGCTTCCTCTGCCATATCTCCAAGACCCGAACCAAGTATAAGCGCGATTTCCGGAGCAAAACCGGACTTCGATACTATATAGTCCTTGGCTTCATTGATCCTCTTTAAAAGATCGTTGTTCATCATTTTCCCTCCCCTTTGTAAATTTTCCTCATGAAGGAATCACCCTCTATTGTTATCGGAAGTCCCAGAAAGTCAAGTATGGTTGCTCCTATATCGCCGAAGCCCCTTCTTATTCCCAGATTCACTCCGGCTTTTATCTTTTCTCCATAAACCAACACAGGAATATATTCCCTTGAGTGGTCAGTGCTTGCCGTAGTGGGATCGCAGCCGTGGTCAGCGGTTATGATAAGCACATCCTCTGCCTTCATAGCGGATATTATCTCCGGAAGCCTTGCATCAAATTCCTTGAGAGCTGTGGCATATCCCTCGACATCGTTTCTGTGCCCGTACAGCATGTCAAAATCCACCAGATTGGAAAATATCAGGCCGTTTTTACCCGAGGCCATATATTCCAGGGTTTTGTCGACTCCTTCCATATTGTTCTTGGTATGCACAGCTTCAGTTATACCTTCGCCTGCAAAAATATCCTCTATCTTTCCAACTGCCATGACATTTTGACCATTTTCCTTCAATATGTCCAACATGGTTTTCTTAACCGGCTTTAGGGAGAAGTCTCTTCTGTTGGAAGTACGTTTATAACTTCCACTATTTCCAAGAAATGGCCTGGCGATCACCCTTCCGACAGCATATTTGCCTGTCAGTAGCTTTCTTGCCTTTTCACACATTTCATATAGTTTGGGCAGTGGGATTATCTCCTCATGGGCAGCTATCTGGAATACACTGTCTGCGGAGGTGTATACTATGGGGTAACCGGTCTCCACATGTTTATCTCCTAGCCTGGCAATTATTTCAGTGCCTGAGGCAACCTCGTTTCCCAGGGATATCACACCCACTTCCCTTTCAAAGGCTTCTACAAGCTCCCGTGGGAAACCCTCTGGAAAGGTGGGAAATGCCTGGTCAAGGGTTATTCCTGCCATTTCCCAATGGCCTGTGGTCGTATCTTTTCCCGGTGAAAGCTCACCGGCTTTGCAGTAGCTTCCCTTTGGTGAGGCAGTCCCGCTGAAGCCTTTAGCTCCGTCAATATTTCCAAGCCCCAGAGCTTCCAGATTTTCAAGTTTGAAATCCTTCACGCTTGCCGCTATATTGCCCAAGGTATTACTTCCCTCATCCCCGTATGCCCCGGCGTCAGGAAGCTCTCCTATGCCTACACTGTCCATTACTATTAAAATTGCTCTATTGATCATATATTTACCTCCTGAAATTTTAAAAGGGCTTATCAAGCCCTTGGGTGAGTTTTGGAATATACATCCTTTATCTTGTTCTTATTTACCCTGCTGTATACCTGAGTGGTCGAAATATCCGAATGTCCCAGCATTTCCTGTATTGCTTGCAGGTCTGCCCCATTTTCTATAAGGTGCACTGCGAAGGAATGCCGCAGGGTATGTGGGGTAATCACCTTATTGATGTTGGCTTTTACCGTATAATATTTGATTATTTTCCAGAAACCTTGCCGAGTCATCTTCTGACCGTGGAAATTAACAAAAAGAAGCGTGTTGTCCTCATTGGCACACAGCTTTTTTCTGAAATTCTCCAGATAAAGCTTAACATATTTTATAGCCACATTTCCCAAAGGTATAGTCCTGGATTTCACATCGTTGCTCTTACATATTATAAGTCCCGAGTTAAGGTCTATATCATTCAAATCAAGGGATATAAGCTCTGTGACCCTTATTCCTGTAGCATAAAGCAGTTCAAGCATAGCTTTGTCTCTGGCGCCTTTTGCATCCTGAGGCTGAGGCTGTTCCAGCAGTACCTCGACTTCTTTTTTTGATAATACCGATGGAAGCTTCTTTTCAACCTTCGGTGACTCCAGGTTTGCCGATGGGTCAGAATCCATGTGCCTGAAATTGACCATATACTGGTAAAAACACCTTATGGACGCAAGATTTCTTGAAATGGTAGAAGTGGCTTTTCCTGCTTTCTGCATGGAGATTAGGTACGTTATTATAATAGTCTTGGTAACCTTATCCAAAGTAAGGGAGTGCTCCTTCAGATATACTTCGAATTGTCTGATATCCCTTCTATAGGATTCCAGAGTATTTGCCGACAATTCCCTGTTAACTACGAGATAATCCAAAAACAATTCTACGTAATTCATTAGAATCATATCCCCTCTATATTACAATATCATTAAATTATTCCACACAGACGAAAAAAATCCTCCAATAAATGAAAAAATTACATAAAGTTTATCATTTTTTTTAATGTTTCAATAAAAACACCTATTATTTCGTATTCTTTTGCTATATCCTTGAACACAATTACTGAATCATGCCCCGGTACTTTTCCCATGCTGAAAAGACTGATCACCTTGTCAATGATCAGCGGTAAAAATATAAGTATAACAAACAGAAGGATAAAGGTTATTACAAAGCTGTTCCAGAAGCTGTTCCTTTTATCAATATACATGCTGCACTCCTTGTGATGGATAATTTGGTTACATATGGAGTTATTACTTTTATCAACATGGAGGTTATATATGCCTCGACAATACAGCCAGCTGCCAGGATGATAAAAAGCACCAATGTCGTAAGTGCATAGGGAGCAAATAGGTTTGCGGAAGCCCCATATTTTTTAAAATACCTTCCTCGCAGGCTCCAGAGAGAGTAATTCAGCCCTGTGACGCCCATTACTATAACTATTGGCACATAAATAATATTCTGTGGCAATACAGATGCGATGGAAAACAAAAAACCATTACTGCCGAAGCTTTGTGTCAGAAATGCAACCGAAAAGCCTATGCAGAAGCCCCTGAAGGCTACCAGCAGAGGAACAATGACTATCCCGGGATATGTAAGGCCCGAAAAGAATAAAAGCAGTGTGAAATAAAGGTTGAATTTTATTGATTGTTTCAGAATATAAACTGGTTGCAGCTCATTCTGTGAGCTCAGGTCCAAAAAGCCCTCGATATATACCTTTGCGTCACTCCTTGATACATCATCTATGCCATTGACCATCATTGCACCAAGACTTAATCCAAGTACAAACACAAAAATGACAATCATATAATTCCATATGTTGTCTACAAGATGCCTTCTTATTGTATTGTTCAGGCTGTCCAGCATAAGAAATACCCCCTCAGCTTTTATCCATTGGTTGTGGTTGTTCCTATGTTGATAATATGCTTAAGGGGGTTATATTATGATTTTTTTGCTAAAATTTCCGGATAAGCCTTTCATTTACTGCCATTGTAATTGCAATGATTGTCTTAGCGTCTTTTATCTCTCCTTTTTTGATCAGTTCATAGGCTTCATCAATTTGATATTCCTGCACCTCAATGAATTCGTCTTCATCAGTTGAGGCTTTACCATAGGTAAGGTCTTCTGCCAGGTAAATGTACACTGTTTCACTGGTGTAGCCCGGTGAAGGAAGCATTTCAACCAGAAAGCTAAGTTTCCCGGCTTTGATACCTGTTTCCTCGGCCAGCTCTCTCAGAGCACACTTTTCAGGCTCTTCCCCCTTCTCCCTTTTGCCTGCAGGGATCTCAATGGTAAAGCATTCAAAAGGCTTTCTGTACTGTTTCACCAATATGACTTTTCCATCCTTATCAATGGGCAGGACCCCCACGCCGCCATTATGTGTGATGATTTCCCTTGTGGCAGCATTCTGGTTCTCCAGTATGACATCATGTACGTCAAGCTTGATTATTGAACCTTTATAAATATTTCTGACTGAAACAGTCCTTTCACTATTCATTATCATCCGCTCCTCTCAGATCGATGGATGTTTTATTTTTGCTTCCGGAATATATTATCTGTTTGTACATATAATACTTTAGCACTTAAACCAAGGAATGTAAAAGGTGGTGAATCATATGTCCAATTTCGTAGACTCAAAAGGTATTCATTTTGTAGGTAAATTCAACGAACTGATATTACAGCTTGCTTCCATAGAAAATAAGCATATGACCCTGTTGGAATATATACATAGCTACAGGAGCAAGCTTAACTAGATTTTATATAGCTTCCTACAGCCGGAAATGCAGAAGCACCGCAGGTCAGAAAATACTCACTGTCTTCCTTATAGCCTGACCCCATCTTTTCCAGATAAGCTTCTTCTTCTGAAAGAAGCTTATCCAATGCTTCTATGTCCCAGTAGCTCACATCGTGTCTGTCCAATATCCCGCTTTCCGTCAGCTGCCCCACAAGCAGCTCAGCTTTTTGGGCTTGTAGCTTCGGCACAGCAATAGCCGCTCTAGTGTAGCACAGCGATCCTAGTGTGGTCCTGCTGTGATGACTTAGCCCATAATGTCTTTCCCTTTTATCAGCGAAGGAAATCCTTGGTATGGCAATGGCTTTGCCCTGCAGCTTGTTGACCGCGTCGATTATCATACTCTCTTCTATCCCGCTAAAGCCATATGTCGTGTCTGTGCCTGCTATTCCGGGGCCCATACATACGATCGCAGCGTCAGCCTTTATTATTTTACTTGCAGCAATAAGAGCTGTGT
>CAZNMO010000096.1:0-17715 GCA_964574195.1 uncultured Clostridiaceae bacterium
GCAACGGACTTCTAATCCGTGTGCCAGGGGTTCGACTCCCTTCAGGCGCACCATCGAATAAAGCAAGCTATCTTGAAAAGGATGGCTTTTTTTATTTTCAAAGATAACTGGAGTCGAACCCGAGAGGGCGCGAGGGTTAAGCAAAATGCCCCGTGCGGGCATTTTGTAGTGAGCGTAGGAGCCCAGAGGGCGACGTCACCAGCATGCAAGCGTAGCGCAGCAGGCGGCGACTCCCTTCAGGCGCACCATCGAATAAAGCAAGCTATCTTGTAAAGGATAGCTTTTTTTATTTTGCAAGCTAACCGGAGTCGAACCCGAGAGGGCGCGAGGGTTAAGCAAAAGTCATCCTGAACGTAGCGAAGGATCTTCTGCTTGCCGCTTTTTAAAATTCTTATTGATTTTCAACGATAAATCCCTTATAATAAATATATACCCGAAGGGGGTATAGGTAGAAGTATAAGGAGAGTGCCGGTATGGATATAAGGATAACAAAGACAGCTCTTGAAGAGCTTGGAAAGATCAGTGCGGACAAATTGAGGATATTCGTTCAAGGCTACGGCTGATCAGGTCCATATTTTGGAATGGCTCAGGATGAGCCACAGGATGGAGATTTTACGATGGAAAAGGATGGCATAAGCTTTGCTGTAGAACGTGAGCTGGCTGATGTGATCAACTTTTTCGAGATCGATTACGCAAAGGGTTGGCTGAGGAAGGGCTTTGCAGTTTATGCAAACGGTTCAAGAGCCTCCTGCTGATTGCAATTGGTGGTTTTAAGCTATGGAGGGCCGTATATGCCGCGAAGGTATATACGGCCTTTTCATTTGCACATCTTGACTTGGCCTGCCATAGAGGACTATAATACAAAAGACGCTGTAAACTAGTTTCAAAATATTCAATAATCGATGCTCGGTTCCTCGAATCTTACTTGTACAGAAGATGGATACATTGACCTGATATCCTGGTAGATCCAATAACCGGTTGGAGGGTATGCAAATGAAGAGCCACGTGTTGTTCAAACCATATTTATATACTGTGTCGACTGCCGGGATAGCTCTTGCATTGTGGCAGCTGGCTACGGTGCCAATGAACCTTAGCTTGCAGCTTCTTACGTTCATTCTATTCAGTATAGTGGCAGAATGCTTTGACCATTATTACGAGGATAGGCATGTTTGTCTTACCTTGGGTGCGGCAAACAGCTTCTTCATGCTGATGTTCTTTCCTTTCTCTGCTGTAGCACTGTCTTGTACACTATCCATGCTCGTCCTGGCCTATATGAGGAAGAGAAAAGGTCTGCTAAAGACGGTACTGAATGAGAAAACCCTATATAATATAGCAGCATGTACAATATTCAACTACGCAACTTATTTGGGCGTAAAGGCACTGGAGATCGATATATCGAAGGATATCCTGCTTCTGGTGTTGCTGGTGCTGTTTCAAAACATACTGAATGGTATAATGGTGTGCACTATACAATCCTTGGCAGTGAACAAATCAGCATTCGATAAGCTTTTCAAGAATGAGCTGATGTATTATCTCTATACACTTTTATTGAGCCTGATGCTGGTCTATAATTACCGGTATATCGGCTTCTGGGCCGTGCTGGGGATATATTCGATATTCCTCACTGTTCAGGGAAGTATGCAGCTAGAAGTGGATAACAGGATAAAAGGTGAGAAGATATACAAGGATAGTCTGACCGGAGTATACAACAAGGAGTACTTCATCAGAACAATAGAGGAAAAGCTGAAGAATAAAAGGAAGTTCTCCATAATAATGCTGGATATGGACGGCTTCAAAGAGATCAACGACAAATACGGACATCTGGCAGGTGACAAGTCACTGCAGGAGTTTGTGAACAAAATTAAAAAAATGCTAAGGAAGGAAGACTTGCTTTATCGATACGGCGGAGATGAATTTGCCATAATAGTTTCAGATGGAGATTCGGCGGCAGTTGTGGAAAGAAAGCTGTATATGGGCAGATTTATGATACATCTCAAGGATTCAGCTATAGACATCAGGTTCAGCACAGGCATATACAACTGCACAGGTTTGGAGGCCAGCTACGAAGCAATTTTTGAAAAAGTGGACGCCGCCATGTATGAGGCGAAGCAGAAGGGTGGCAATCAGTCAGCTTATGCGGTAGTGGATGAATGCAAACTGTCCTGATGGCCAATAATAACTACAGGGATGATTCCTTGCAGGGATTTGTAAATATATTACCTTGACTAAAAGGTTTTAGTTTCATATAATTGTTATGTAAATCAAGCGCGCCCATAGCTCAGCTGGATAGAGTTGCTGACTTCGAATCAGAAGGTCGGGGGTTCGACTCCCTCTGGGCGCACCATAAACGAAAAATGCACCTATAGCTCAGCTGGATAGAGCAGCGGTTTCCGAAGCCGTGTGCCGTGGGTTCGACTCCCTCTAGGTGCACCATAGAAAAAACAAACTGTCTTATTAAGGACAGTTTTTTATTTTGGAAAGCCGGGAGTCGAACCCGTGAGGGCGCGAGGGTTAAGCAAAATGCCCCGCGTGGGCATTTTGTAGTGAGCGTAGGAGCCCAAATGGCGACGTCATTAGCATGCAAGCGAAGCGCAGCAGGCGGCGACTCCCTCTAGGTGCACCATAAGAAAAACAAACTGTCTTATTGAGGACAGTTTTTTATTTTATAAAGCTTGGAGTCGAACCCTTCGTCCATCTTGCCGTTGGCAGGCAAACGATGTAAAATATAGGTAGCTGTATAGAATATAATATAGTGAATAATTCCAAGGGGGGTGAAATTAATGAAGCTGACTGAAGCTGAAGAGAACAAACACTGCATGGGCAAGGAGGTTTTCATTAATGGATTACGTGAACGGGAAGGTGGTCCTTCCGCCTGAACTTATGAAACAGATACAGAAGTATGTTCAGGGTAATCTGGTCTATATCCCTAAGAAAGGTGACAAGCGAGTCGGTTGGGGTGAAAAAAACGGCACAAGGAGTGCTATTATGGACAGGAACAATGATATAGTAGAGGCTTACAAGAATGGCAGCAGGCTCCCTGAGCTGGCGGCCAGGTTTTATCTGTCTGAAGAAAGTATAAGGAAGATATTGCGTAGAGCTGTGAGGTAAAAACGACCAACATGGGAAAGATACTTTTAAACAATTGTTTCCCTGGTAAAACTGTCCGTAATATGGGAAAATAAACTCGACCGGTCAATATAGATGAAAGGGGCTGATCCAATAAATGATTGATAAGGTGATTTCCGAGTGAAATTATGGGGAGGTATCTTGTGATACCTCCCCATATTATTTAGTGCTTTATGCCTCCCTGATGAGCTTCTTTCCTATATCTACAAGGTTTTCCAGCGAGGTCACCATTTTTTTCACATCCTCGTCGCTGAGCATTGAAAACTGTTCCTGCATAACGGGGTACAGTCTTTCGATAAAACCATCCATATATTTTTTCCCTGTTTCGGTCATTTCTATGTTGATGATCCGTCTGTCTGTAGGGGAGGAGCTTCTGTTGATCCAGCCCCTGTCCGTCATTCCGTCTATGATTGCCGTCATGTTTGGTCTTGCGATACCTATCCATTCACCTATCCTTGAAATGGGCATCGCACCGAATTTTTTCAGGGTCAGCAGTATCATTATATATATCTTTGGTGTGTCAGGCTCTCCCAAAAGGCTGTAAATATAGTTAACGTAATTGCTGTACTGTATTGGGTAAAACAATATGGAATCACTCATTAGGTATTCATCTCTGGTTTTATTCATTGTCCTATCCTCCTATTCGCCCATGCTCACATTCTCGCCGTCATTGAGGAAGCTTTGCCCTTCTGTTATTACAGGCTCCCCTTCCTTCAACCCTCCGGCGATTTCAGTGAATTCATCATTGGAAAGCCCGGTGGTTACCTGCACCTTTTTCACCTTTCCACCTTCGACGATATATATATATTGAGCAGCATCCTGAACCAGGATGGCTTCATTAGGCACGATAATAATATTCTCCTTGCTGTCCAGAGGCATGCTGACCTTGGCCAACATTCCGGGCTTTATGGCATTGCCCGTGTTTTCAAGCTTTATCTTCACGGTATATGCCATGGTCTGAGGATCGGCGGCAGGGCTCACGGTGTCGATAATCCCCGTAAATTCCTGCTCTCCAAGTGCTGTTATCCTGATGGGCACCGGGTCTCCGGCATGCAGCTTCTCTGCCAAAGTATCAGGCACACTTATCGAAATCATGACTGTATCAGTATTTATGACGGTAAATACAGGTATCCCCCCGCCAACAAATTCTCCTTCATCAATGTTACGCATGGATACGACCCCGCTGATCGGTGCCATGACACTTGAGTCTCCTACCTGGATAGAAGCTGCCTCGTAAGCAGCCTTTGCCTGTTCCAGTTGGGCAGATGCTATTGCCGCTGTCTGAGGTGCTGAACGTTCATTGAATATTTTTAAGTTTTCCTTCAGGGAATTCAACTGCACCTCAGAATTTTTCAGATAAGTACCTGCATCCTCAAGCTGCTTTTTTGAGGCTGCCGAAGAAGCATAAAGCTGCTGTACACGGTCATAGCTTCGTTTTGCGTCATCATATTGAAGCTGTGCCTGCTCTACTGCCGCCTTAAGCTCGGTCACCTGTTGTGCAATAGTAGAATCCGTTGCCATGATCAGTCCTGCCTGAGCATTGTCAACAGCCGCTTTTGACTGTCTGAGCTGCGCATTTACCGACTTTGTATCCAGACTGAACAGCAAGTCTCCTTCCTTCACGCTGGTGCCCACATCTGCCTTTACCAGCGCCACCTTTCCGGGGAGCTTGGAGGCGATGGTTACCTCTTCCATGGGAACGACCTTGCCCGCATATTCAACCGTAATGCTTATGGACGATTTCTTTGCCAAAGTGGTGGTTACACGCTTTACGACAGGTTTATCCTCAGGTTTGCTGCTGCAGCCGGCAGCAGGTAATAGAATAAGGGCTGCAACCAGAAGCAGTGTCATACATTTTATCATTGAACGCTTAGATTGTTTCATTTGCGGCACCTCCTCCAACAATAGTCTTATTTCTGCGCTTGCTGTTCATATGCTTTTTCAAATCATCCATCAGGGTATATACCACAGGAAGCAGTATCGGTGTAAGGACGGTAGAGGTTATCATTCCTCCCACCAGTGTAACTGCCATCCCTGATTTTATTTCGCTTCCCTCGCCCATTGACATTGCCAGCGGCATCATTCCTATGATAGTGGTCAAAGAGGTCATCAATATGGGTCTGAGCCTTGTGGTCCCTGATTCCAGAAGCGCTTCTCTCAAGGTCATTCCCCTGTCCATAAGGGTATTGGCATAGTCTATAAGCAGGGTCCCATTTTTCGAAGCCAGTCCGTCCAGCATGATTATGCCTATCAAGGATATTATATTCAGGGTCTTTCCCGTGATTGCAAGCGCAAGCAATGCCCCTATTATACCGCAGGGAAGGGACAGCATCCTGATAAGGGGTGTAAGGTAGGATTCATAAAGTACGATCAATATCATATAGATCAGGATTATTGAAGCAATCAGTGCTTTTATCAGCGCATCAAAGGAATCGACCATATTCTCCTGGTCGCCGCTCAGCTTTATCTGATATCCGTAGGGCAGCGTCAGCTCCTTGAGCTTTTCGAGGATCTCATTGTTTGCTTCACTTAGCGCGCGGCCTTCAAGGTTTGAGGATATTGTGACGACCTTCTGGCGGTCAAGGCGCAGGACTTCCTGTGGGCTGTCAGAAAGATATATCTCGGATATCTGGCTCAGTGCAATCGGACGGCCTCCCTGGCCGGTGACCTTTATAGCCCCGATATCGGCAGGAGTCTTGACCTGGTCCTTGTTAAAGCTCACTACTATTTCATATTCATCTCCGCTTTCCCTGAAAACGCCTGCATCTGTGCCTGCTATTGCAGTCCTCAGGGTAGAAGCAAGGCCTGCTATTGAGATACCGTATTCCGAGGCAGCCAGTCTGTCTATTTTGACCTTGATCTCCGGCTGGCTTGCCCTGATAGAATTGTCAATGTCAACTGTGCCCGATACCGACCTTACTATACCCTCGACCTTATGAGAAAGGGCCTTAAGGACTTCTGTATCGGTGCCGGTAATATTCAATATTACGGGTTTTACTCCGGCTACAGAGGTCTGATCGACAATACTGGGCTCAGATACCGAGAAGCTGATGCCGGGAATGGTCTGTCCCCAGTCACGCAGCTCCATGGCCAGCTGGGACACTCTCTTACTTCGGCTGTTCCTGTCTACCAGGTTGATGTTGATTTCTGCTTCAGCGCCGTTACCATCGACTCCTACGATGGTAAAAAAATTCTTCACCTCCGGCATGGCTTGCAGGTGTTCTTCCACCAGCTTCGTTTTTATATCGGTTTTTTCCAGACTTGAACCGGGAGTGAGACTCAAGCTGATATTCAGCTTGTTCTGGTCAAACTTGGGCAAAAACTCGGCGTCTATTATGCCAAGGGGTATCAGTGCTGCCGTGGCCACTATTCCGGCGGCTACAATACTGATTATTTTCCATCTGTTGTCCAGACACCATATCAGAAAGTGGGTGTAGGTGGGTTTGATCCTTGTGTCAAAAAGCCTTGAAAACAGCCCTTGTTTTTCTCTTTTTTCAGCTGTAGGGACCCCGGTGCTGCCATTCTTTTTGTATATCCTGGATGCCAGCATTGGAGTCAACGTAAAGGAGACGAAAAGGGAGAACAAAGTGGCAAAGACTACTGTAAGCCCGAACTGTCTGAAAAACTGGCCAACAAGATCAGTCATGAACGCTATAGGTGCAAAAACGACTACATCACAGAGGGTTAGAGCCACAGCTGCAAGGCCTATTTCAGCACGCCCCTCACTGGCGGCAGTCTTGTGATCCTTGCCCATGGCAATATGCCTGCTTATGTTCTCCAGTACAACAATGGAATCATCCACAAGTATACCGACGCAAAGTGCAAGTGCTGTAAGTGAAACAATGTTGAAGGTGAAATCCATTATATACATTACGAAAAAGGTAGAGATCAACGAGGTAGGTATTGCGACCAGGACGATCAGCGAAGACCGCCAGTTCCTCAGGAACAAGTATAGAACTATAGCTGTGGTGATTATTCCCTCGACCAGGTTCCTTTCGGTCTCGTTGAGGGAGGAATTTATAAAGTAGGTGGAGTCCTGTGCTATTACCAGCTTGGTTCCGGCCGCCAGCGTTTTCTGAAGGGCTTCAAGCTCACTCTTCACCTTGTTTGCAGTGGCAACTATATTGGCATCGCTTTGCTTTTTTACCAAAAGTCCTATGGAGGGCTTTCTATCCAGCCTTACAATGTCCTCGGGGTCAGGATATCGGAGCTGGATGTCGGATATGTCATCCATACGTATGTTCCCTCCTGATGACAGTGGAATGCGGAGGTTACGTATTTCATCAATGCTCTCGAACTCCCCAAGCAGCCTGACAGTTTTTTTACCGGCGGCCTGCTCTATCTGTCCTGCAGGGATGTTCAGGTTCTCAGCCCTGAGCTTGGCTATAACTGTGCTCACATCAATGCCGTAAAATTCCAATGCCGCCTTATCAAGAGTCACTGCAAGCTCTTTTTCATATGCGCCTCTCATTATTACATTGCCCACACCCGGCAGCTTTTCCACCGCCTGTTTGATCCTGTCGGCCTCCCGGTATAGTTCCTCGTAGGATTGGGAGCCCGCAACTGACAGTGTGAGGATAGGTGCGTCATTGATATCATATTTATGTATCACTGGCCTGGAGGAATCCTCCGGTAGCTCGTCAGCAATTCCGTCGACAGCCTTCTGAACATCGATGACTGCAGTATTGGGATCTGTGGACATGGAAAACTGCAGCACACTGTAACCATAGCCCTCTCCGGCTGTTGAATGGATACTGTCTATTCCGCTGATTCCGGATATTGCATCCTCAATAGGCTTTATTACATCCTTTTCAACCTCTTCTGCACTGGCGCCCACATAGGTTGTTTGAATAGCCATGATAGGAGTATTTGCTCTGGGAAAAAGGTCAGCCCCTATACTTGTATAGCCCAATATACCCAATCCGACGAACAGTGCGACCAGGACTATTACGGCCGTAGGCCTTTTTACCGATAGCTCTGTAATGTTCATTTTACCCCCCCTTTTTATACAACATTGGAAGCTTGTTATAACATATAATGGTTATATATTATAATCATTATATGTTATAAGTGGTTATTTCTCAATAGCTAAATGTTTCGCGCAAATATATCCTTGATTTCACGTCGTACCATATTGTAGTATCTTATGCGCTTCAATATAACTGACGATTTTATCAAAATCGTGAAGAGCTGCAGTATTCTGAAATGCAAAAAAATGGAGAAAGCTGGCGAAATCTGTGCTATAATATTTGAAAGTATTTCTAGCATTTTATTTATATGCAGCTAGGAATGGAGTGAAAATTATGCTCAGTACATTGAAGTTAAAAGATAAGATACTGTTCTTAATACTGCCTGTTGTATTGATCGTACTGGTGTTCAGCACCTTCATATCCTATTCTCTTGCAAAGCAGGTGTTCATGACCGAATACCAGAGCCAGAAGAAGCAGGTAGCTGAGCATGTTATAAGCTCGGTAAAGCTTATAGATGCGGGCTATGGTATGCTGGAGAAAGAACTGGAAGATGACATGGAAAAGGTGATGGCGGAGTACAAAGCTCTTTTTGCTGAGGCAGGAGGGGATCCGGACAAGGTTTCACTGCAGGAGCTAAAGGCTAAGCTAAAGACAAAATACGAGCTTATCATAATAGACAGCAAAACAACTATAATAAAAGCGACGGTACCTCAGGCACTGGACTTTAACTTCATGGAATTTGACAGGCAGCTGGGAGAGAAGATAAATCACATAAGAATGACTGGGGACATGATCCATGAAAGGATAAGGACAAATGTCGGGACAGGCTATCTTAGTAAATTTACATATATCGGCACAGACGACCAAAAATATGTACTGGAGCTGGCTTATGAGGAAGGAGGCTTAAGCAGTCTTGTAAGCAGGCTGGAGCCCCTTACGATCATGTCGCAGCTGGTGGAGACCATACCGATAGTATCCAGTATAAGAATTTTTGATGTTTTCGGCTATGAGTTTGTTGACGGCGGAGAGAGCTATAAACCGACTGAAGAAAGTCTTGCCATTGTGGATAGAGCTAAAAGGGAAAAAAGTTACGAGGTAGCTGAGGCCGGCCGGACCAAAAGCTATTATTTCATAGACCTGAAGAGCAGCGTAGATAAGATGACTGATAACAGCAAGATAGTCGAGATCGTGTATGACAATACCGCGATGGTACATTCACTGAGGAGGATCGCATTTTTGGCATGCATGGCAGGTTTTATCGGGTTGTTTACAATAATCATTATGATATTTATTATCAGCAAGAAGATAACATATCCTTTGACACTCCTGATGTCTGCCGCCAAGAGTGTGGCCAGAGGCGACTACGGGGTAAAGGCTGAAAAGACAAGTCAGGATGAAATAGGAGAGCTATCAGATGTATTTAATTCCATGACAGAAAGAATAAAAGAGAATTTCGCGAAAATAGAGAATCAAAAGAATGAGTTGGAGGATCACAGCAGAAACCTGGAGAATAAGGTCAAAGACAGGACAGCACAATTGGTAACGGCACTGGAGGAAAGCAAAAGGACGCAGCAGCTGCTGGAAAGCAGCAACCTTCAGTTTGAAAACCTTTTCCACAACATGCAGGAGGGCTTTGCCATCCATGAGATCATCTGTGATGACAAAGGGAAACCTGTGGACTACAGGTTCCTGGATGCCAACGGTGCCTTTGAGAGGATCACCGGCCTCAGGATCGAGGATATCAAGAACAGGACTGTGCTGGAGGTACTGCCCCACACGGAGGCTTCATGGATAGAAAAGTATGGAAGGGTGGCAATGACAGGGGAACCGATCAGATATGAGAATTATTCAAGAGAATTGAACAAGTATTTCTCTGTAAATGCCTTTTGCCCTGTAATTGGGAAATTTGCCACAATATTTACCGACATAACGAGCCAGGTACTTGCAAAGGAAGAAATACGGAGAGAAAAATATATTCTTGAGAGGATCCTTGACGAAACCTTATCCGGCTATTGGGATTGGGATCTGCAGAAGGATACGATATACCTGAGCCCCGGTCTCAAGAAAATGCTTGGTTATGAGGATCACGAGCTGGAGAACTCACCTGAGACTTTGCTAAGGCTGATAAAGAAGGATGATCTCAAGGTTGTTGAAGGACACCTCTTACAGCATACCGAAAGCCATGGAAGGGTCCCTTTTTATAACGAAGTCAGATATACCCACAAGGATGGCTCTACAGTATGGCTGATAAATGCAGGGCACGTAGTGGAATGGGACGTTGATGGAAAGCCGTTGCAGATGGTAGGCTGCCATATCAATATAACTGATATCAAGAAGCTTGAAAAGTCCTTAAGCGAGGAAAGGGAGCTGCTGAAGGCTACTTTGCTGTCAATTGGCGATGGTGTCATATCAACAGACAGGGATGGTAAGATCGAAATTGTGAATGCCGTGGCGGAAAAGCTCACCGGATGGTCCCAGCCGGAGGCTTCCGGAAGATACTTTGAAGAAGTATTCAGGATCATTAATGATTCTACCGGTGATATATGTGCCAATCCTATAAACAGGGTATTGGAAGCAGGCAAAATGGTTGAGCTTGCCGATAGCATAGTACTGATTTCCAAGGATGGTTCAGAAAGACCAATAGAGGAAAGCGCAGCTCCAATAAGGGACGACAGCGGTAATATCAGTGGGGCGGTCGTAATTTTCAGAGACTTTACGGAAAAGAAAGAAAAACAGGACAGGATAGAGTATCTGAGCTTTCATGACCAGCTGACAGGCTTGTATAACCGCAGGTTCCTTGAAGAGGAGATTTTACGGAAAGACTGCCAGAAATACCTGCCTCTAACCCTTGTCATGCTTGATGTAAACGGTTTGAAGCTGATAAACGATGCCTTCGGACATTCCATGGGGGACAAGGTGCTTCAGAAGACGGCGGAAATACTCATGAAGGAATGTCGCAGCATTGATACGGTTGCCAGGATCGGCGGGGATGAGTTTATTATTTTCATGCCCGGTATCAGTGAAGCTGATGTGGAGGCTGTATTGAACAGGATAAATGACCATATTTCCGTTGAAAAACTGGGAACCATAAGCATTTCCATATCTTATGGCTGGTCAACCAAAAAGAAGGTCAGCGAGAAGATAACCGATATATTCAAGCTGGCAGAGGATCACATGTACAGGCGCAAGCTCTCTGAAAGCAAGAGCATGCATTATAGGACAGTGGAAATAATACTGAAAACACTACGTGAGAAAAGTGAGAGGGAAAGAAAGCATTCAGACAGGGTCAGTAGCCTTTGCGAAGCCATAGGCGCCGCCTGCGGCTTTGACAAGGAAGAACTGAGGGAGCTGAAGACCAGCGGCCTCATGCACGATATAGGGAAAATTGCCATAGACCTCAGTATCCTTGACAAGCCGGAAAAGCTCACATTAGCCGAGAGGATCGAGATTGAAAGGCATCCGGAGCAGGGTTATCAAATATTAAGGTCTATCAATGAATTTGCAAGGCTAGCCGAATATGTACTGGCTCATCATGAAAGATGGGATGGAAAAGGCTATCCCAGGGCGCTTAAGGGTGAGGATATCCCCCTTGAGGCGAGGATAATAGCAATAGCAGATTCATATGATGCCATGACCAGCGACCGGCCTTATCGGCAGGCAATGACCAGGGAAGCAGCGGCAGAGGAACTGCAGCGAAATGCCGGAAGTCAGTTTGATCCTCGGCTGGTAAAGATCTTCCTTGAAAAGGTTTTTAGCAATATATAACTGATGATCGTAGCAGAAAAATATTTTTTTAAGGAGAAAAGCATATGGCTATAGTGAATACAGTGATCTTCGACCTGGACGGTACGCTGCTGAATACGCTGGATGACCTGGCGGACAGTGTAAACTTTGCATTGAGGGAACATGGTTTTCCTGAAAGAAGCCTGGAAGAGATAAAAAGCTTTGTAGGTAATGGTGTCAGAAATCTTATGCAGCTTTCTACACCAGACGGTTTTGACAACCCACAATTTGAAAACTGTCTTGAGGCTTTCAGGGAACACTATTCAAAGAATATGAACAACAAAACACGGCCTTATGAGGGTATAATGGAGCTGCTGGCCGAGCTTTCTGCCAAAAACTACAAGCTTGCAATTGTCTCCAACAAGTTTGACAGGGCAGTGAAGGAGCTGGCCGGGGAATTCTTTGGAGATTATATCAAAGTGGCAATAGGCGAGTCTGGTGGTTTGCGCAAGAAGCCGGAACCTGACTGTGTTTTTGAAGCCTTGGAGGAGCTAGCCGCAGAAGCCGGTAAAGCAATATGCGTTGGGGATTCTGAAGTTGATGTAAGAACTGCAAGGAACGCCGGACTGCCCTGCATAGGGGTCACCTGGGGCTTCCGGAGCAGGGAGCTTCTTGAGGCTTCCGGTGCAGAGCATATAATTGACAGTCCCCTGGAGCTGTTGCAATTGCTTGAAGCCGAGTCAGTTATTTGCCCGTAGGGTATATATTGAAATGATAGTGTGAGTAGGATATACTAGAGTAAATCAGAAAATATAGAAAATTCTGTCGTATTTAGACGGAATGAGTCTAAATGGTAGGTTGCTCAACCTAGTAAAACAACAGAAATACCAAAAAAATGAAAGTAGAGGAGGCAATTCAATGAGTATGTTTTGTTACCAGTGTCAAGAGACAGCAAAAGGTACAGGCTGCGAGATCAAGGGAGTCTGCGGCAAAAACGAAGAGGTCGCAAAACTTCAGGATCTATTGATCTACTCTCTAAAGGGAATTTCAGAAATAGTTGTAAAAGGGAAACTCAACGTCAAGGAAATGGCAGACATCAATCGTGAGGTCATCCACAGCATATTTATGACCATAACAAATGCCAATTTTGACGATACAGCCTTTGAAAATCAGATAAAGAAAATGCTTGCCACAAGAAACCAGCTCAGGGGGAAAGCAGCAGTTAATGATCTGCATGATGCTGCGACCTTCGAGGCCGGAACCAGAGCAGAGATGCTGGCAAAAGCTTCTACAGTTGGTGTACTGGCTACGGCAAACGAGGATGTAAGATCCTTGAGAGAGCTTATCACATACGGAATCAAAGGTTTAGCCGCCTATACCCACCATGCTCTTAATATTGGGAAGGAAAAGGACGAGCTTTATGCTTTCGTTTATGAAGCTCTGGCAGCAACATTGAATGACGGCTTGAAGGCGGATGAATTGGTTGCTTTGACCCTGAAGACCGGTCAGTTCGGAGTCACGGCAATGGCTCAGCTGGATGAAGCAAATACTTCAAGATACGGAAATCCCCAGATCACTGAGGTAAATATAGGTGTGAGAAACAATCCGGCGATATTGATTTCAGGTCATGATCTGACTGACCTGGAGCAACTTCTTGAGCAGACAAGAGGGACCGGCGTGGATGTCTATACCCACAGCGAGATGCTGCCGGCACATTACTATCCAGCTTTCAAGAAGTATGATAATTTGGCAGGCAATTATGGCAATGCATGGTGGAAGCAGGTCGATGAATTTGTATCCTTTAATGGGCCGATACTGTTTACCACTAATTGTTTGGTACCGCCGAAAAGTGATGAGGTAAGAAACCGGATATTTACTACAGGTGCGGCAGGCTATCCGGGCTGTGTCCATATTGAAGCAGATGCGAATGGTAAGAAGGACTTCTCACAGATAATAAAGCTGGCTAAGACCTTGAAGGCTCCGCAGGAAATTGAAAAGGGCACTATCATGGGCGGCTTTGCTCATGAACAGGTATTTGCATTGGCGGACAAAGTAGTGGAAGCAGTAAAATCAGGCGCTGTTAAAAAGTTCTTTGTAATGGCGGGCTGCGACGGCAGGATGAAATCAAGGGAATACTATACTGAATTTGCTTCAAAGCTTCCAAAGGATACCATTATTCTTACAGCAGGCTGTGCAAAATATAGATATAACAAGCTCGGGCTTGGTGATATAGGAGGAATTCCCAGGGTGCTTGACGCAGGGCAGTGTAATGACTCTTATTCACTGGCTGTGATCGCACTGAAGCTCAAGGAGGTATTTGGGCTTGATGATGTGAACAAGCTTCCTATCGCATATAATATAGCATGGTATGAGCAGAAGGCTGCAATCGTATTACTCGCACTTCTGTACCTGGGAGTGAAGAACATTCATCTGGGACCAACACTTCCGGGATTCCTGTCACCCAATGTTGCGAAGGTACTGGTAGAAACCTTCGGAATAGCCGGAATAGGCAGTGTTGAGGATGATGTAGCCTTATTCATGGGTAACTGATTGATAATACTATAAAAGACCCCTGCCTATGGTTCAAACAACCTTAGGCAGGGGTCCTTTGTTTGATAGTAAAGCTTAGAAATTTTGAGAAAAGTGGAGATAATATAAAGTATAAAGCAATTATTAACAATTATTGTTTAAAATAGTTCTCTATGGAAATTGAAATACAATAGTTAAAGTATGATAATATAGTCAAAGGTCAAAGAAAGTCAAAGTCAAATTTGACTACTGAGACGAGAGAATAAAAATTTTCGGAGGTGTTTTGTATGTTTCTAGTACCATACAACAAAAGAAATAGAGGCTTAACAAACAGGCCTCAGGAGGTTTTCAACATAGACAGCATGTTTGATAATTTCTTTTCCGATTCATTTGTCCCGTCTTTCTTCGGTGGAGACTCGCAGATAAAGGTCGATATCAAGGAAAAGGAAAATGAATACCTGATTGAAGCAGATCTGCCGGGAGTGAATAAGGAAGAAATCAAGGTAGATCTAGAGAATGATAGGTTGACCATCTCAGTCTTAAAAAATGAAGAGATAAATGAGGAAAAAGAGAATTACATCAGGAGGGAGAGACGTAGCGGAAGTTACTCCAGAAGCTTCAATGTAGAAAATGTCGTTGAAGATCAGGTATCAGCTAAGTTTGAGAACGGTGTTCTCTCACTGGTGCTCCCCAAGAAGGAATCAAAGCAGATCAGGAAAAATAGTATTGAGATCAAATAAAAGAGGCGCCAGGCCACAGCAAAAACAGCGGCCTGGTTTTTCTTTATACAGCTATCCGTATTGAAGCGTTTTCTTATAAGTGGTATTATTAAAGAGAAAGACAAGCTGTAAATGTATTGGTTTTTAGGTAATTGAGTACATGCAATATATCGGAAAAGCAGCTGAAGTACATTCTATGCCAAAAGCTGTACAATAATTAAATGGGGGTATGAAGCATGCTGAAACAAGGCGATATGGCAGCAGATTTCCTTCTTAATGACAGTGACGGGAACCCGGTGAAGCTTTCACAATTCAGGGGGAAGCAGGTAGTTGTGTATTTCTATCCAAAGGACAATACACCAGGCTGCACAAAAGAGGCTTGCAGCTTCAGGGATGTGTATGATTTGATACTTGAGGAGGGTGCAGTTGTCCTGGGTATCAGCAAGGATACTGAAGCGACTCATCGCGGCTTCCGGGAGAGGCACAAGCTGCCATTCTATTTACTGAGTGATCCTGAGCATATAGCTGCGGATGCCTATGGAGTATGGGGAGAGAAAAAGCTATATGGCAAAACCTATATGGGGATGCAGAGAAGCACCTTCATTATAGATGAGCAGGGAAGGATAAAGAAGGTATTCCCAAAAGTGAAACCTGAGGATCACGGGCAGGAAGTATTGGATGCGCTGCGGGTGGTATGATATACAGTAAGTAATTAGAATGAAAAGGAGAGATATAAATGGATAATTATGAAGTAATAGTTGAGTTTTTCAGAAGCGCCGACAAGCCGGTAAGTGCAGGGCAGATAGCAACAGCTACAGGCATAGACAGGAAAGAAGTTGACAAGGTGATGACTAAGCTGAAAAAGGAAGAAATAATAGTATCTCCGAAGGTATGCTACTGGGAAATAAAGAAATAGTAAGAGTCGATTGAGCCGCAGGAACAGATTACAACCGCGCAATAAAATTTGTTATTATTGTCACAATTTAAATCAGCAGGCTGAAAATCACAACCAAATTCAATATAAAAAAGCCCTGCCGCTGGTCGCTCAATATCTGCTTCAACCCGGCAAAGGAGTATGAGGCATACATTCCGGTGCCTATATAAGCATCGATTTCAGGTATCCCCATTACATAGGAAAGCTTCTTCTCAGGAACTGAACGGTTGGGGGGATAAAAGCTGTATTCCACATATGAACCTTCCGGCTGCTTTTTCGCTGCGGCAATAAGGCTCCTTACGATATAATTACCGTCGGCATCCTTTAGCTCCAGTTGGCTTGTACCCTCCATAGACTTGTCAAAGGGCTGCACCAGCATAGTACCGCCATAGCTGCTCATGAACACATAGTTTTGCCCCATATCATCGGTATAAACAAGCTTCCGCATTATATCAGATATCTCTTCCCTGGCTTTATCCTTTTCCAGTTCGCCGCTTCTGACCTTCTCAACAATATGCTCGACCGAATTGTAGGCAAGCTGTACCGTCTTTTTGGCGGATCCCTTAGTCTGGTTCTGAATTTCCAGATAAAGCCTGGAGTTGATGCTCTGAGAAAAATAAAAACTGATATAGAATAATAATGGTCTGACATATTATCAAAGCACTTATCCAGATCAGCCTGTTATTTTGTCTTATTCTCACTATATCAACCACCAATCAGTATGTAATATCGATTGTAGAAATACAATGAATATTGTCGAATAATTAATCATACCATATTTATGAAAAATGGACAAAAACTAGTGTAAATACCCGCCACAGATCGAAGACTATCGACAATATGAATCAACAATGGTACTATTTGGGTAAGATAATTTAAATGTAAAATTGGACCAGCCAATGGAGAGGAGTGAAAGGGATGAAACAGATAAAATGGCTACAAGGGATTTTCAAAGGTCTGACCGACGCTTTTGGCCGTTATCCGCTGACAGCTTTATTTCTGATTGCTGCAGCTGCATTGAATGCTTATGATATAAACGCCGGAAAGAGTCATGAGAAATACCTTATGGTATTTGCAGTAGGTGCATTCCTTAGCCTGGCAGGGCAGGCTGCTTATGAGAGATACCTGCACAGGCAGAAAGGCCGTTGGGGTCTGATGGCTGCAGCCCTGATACTTACAGCGGGCTATTACTTTGTAGTCATGCCGTCACCCGGGCTGGGCATTGAGCTGGGAATAAGAACTGCTGTCGCTTTGTTTGCCTTGTTGGTTGCTTTTATATGGATACCTTCCATAAGGAACAGCATCAGCTTTAATGAAAGCTTCATTATCTCCTTTAAGGCATTTTTCAATGCGCTTCTGTTTTCAGGAGTATTAATGGCTGGAATAAGTATAATTTTAGCAGCGACAGACCAGCTTCTGTTCAGCATAGATGGAGATGCTTATTCCCATGTGGCAAACATCGTATTTGTAGTTTTCGGGCCTATGTACTTCCTGTCGCTTATACCTATGTTTCCAGGAGAGGCTGACAGAGGGATGGAGCAAGAGTATCTGGACCGCAGGGATGACAGACTGAATAAGGCGGCTTACTGTCCCAGATTCTTGGAAATCCTTATTTCAAATATAATCATACCTTTGGTTTCGGTTTTCACAGTAATACTTGTGGTTTATATACTCCGGAATATTGGAGGAAGCTTCTGGACAGACAATTTACTGG
>CAZNMO010000097.1:0-17690 GCA_964574195.1 uncultured Clostridiaceae bacterium
TAATAATCTTCGTCTGTATTGTTCCTGATGCCTCTGGTCTTGTAGGTATCACCCCCAACGATACTGTCTCTTACCACAACATCGGGAAAACACATGCCCAAGGCATCTATGTCAATAAGCCTGCAACCCATAAGGACTTCCGCCTTTATGGATATTTCCCTTATATACTCCCCGGAAGCACTCTTTTCCATTGCCTTTTCCAGCTCAGCTCCCAGTTCCAGAAGAGCAGCCGACTGCAGATCCATCCCCGTTAGCCTGTCATAGCTTGCTTTCGCAGCAAGGAGTCTTACAATATCTACAATAGGCTCCATGACTTCATCTGCAGTGCAATACATAGCTGGAAACCAATCATATTCCTTTACATACTCCAGTTTGCCGTCCAAGGCCAGAACAGCCTTGATGTCGGTGCCTCCTATATCTATACCGCACAGCACTTTTCCCTCAAGACCCTTGTAAGCCCTATGGAAAATATCCTGCTCCCGCTTCTGCTGCCTTTCTTCCATGATTCTCCCCGGCATTTCACTTATATCCTTCAGCCTGAAGTGGAAGCCTTTTGCCTGTTGTACAGACTTGTTGCCCATTCCTGCTATCATACGGTCTATCACATTTATACACTTGCCAAAGCCTTTCCTTTCGCCCAGGGTCTGATTTACTCCAAAGGTTTCGTCCAGCGCAGCAAGCATCGAGTACAGCTTCTCTTTCGTGGTATCAAAGTAAAAGGTCAGATGCTCACCGCCCATGGCGGACAGTAAATTGTACACTTCAGCATTGATATAGGCTCCGACGAAGGCTATTTCTTCCCTGTCACAACCGTCAACAGCAGGTATACTTATATTGAACAGCTTATCCTCAGCCTTTGATATAAGCCTTACTGCCAGTATTATATCGTCCCTCTCACCTTCCCCCAGCTCCAAAAAAGCCTCTCGGACGTGATTGATATATACAGGCAGGTCTCCCTTCGCTTTTTTCAAGAATTCCTTTATCATAAAAGCACATCCTTAGTTCTGATTTTAAGAAAGCCGCTGTGACACAGCGGCTAGCCTTTTATTATGTTGGTTATTCCTTCACCTTCCAGAATGCTGTAAAAACCCTCAAGCTCATCCTTCTTGTACATTTCCGGGTTCTTATCAAATAGGAACCTCTTATTCATCAATGCATACTTACTCTGGGCAAGTGGGTTATAATTTATAAGCTCCACCTTCACTTCCGGTGAAAGTGAATGCAGAAAACGTGCAGTCTGTTTCAGGTTTTCCCCGGTGGCGGTATGCTCAGGAATAAGCGGAAGCCTGACCAGTATGTCCAATTTGTCCTTTTCGCAATAATTCTTGAGCAGGTAAGCAAGGTTTTCCTTTACCAATTCATTGCCCTGCCCCGTATAAAGTCTGTGAAGCTCCGGATCATAAAGCTTGAAATCGGCAATGAGCAGATCTATATACGGCAGGAATTGCTCCAGGGTGCCTTTATCCACATAAAGGCAGGTCTCTATTGCAGTATTCAATCCATAACTTTTGCATTCCTTAAGCAGCGCAAGGTTGAACTCCTTCTGGCTGAATGGGTCACCCCCCGAAAGGGTTATCCCTCCGGAGTCCCCATAGAACTCTTTATCCTTCAGCAGCTCTTCCACTACCTCACCCACGGACATTTCCCGGGAATCGAAGGCCAATGCCATGGCTGGACAGGCCTCAACACACAGCCCGCACATGTTGCAGAGCGTTCTGTCTATTTGGATGCGTCTGCCGGCCTCCGCCGCCTCAGCCTTATAGCTTATGGCCTTCTTGGGGCATGCTTTGATGCATTCCCCACAGCCTATGCATTTATTTTCAAAGCTGCACAGCCTGTGCACAGGTTCCAGACCCTCAGGGTTCTGGCACCATCTGCAGCGCAGGGGACAACCCTTGGTAAATACCGTTGTCCTTATGCCCGGCCCGTCATGGGTCGAGAACCTCCTGATATCAAACACCAAGCCCTTCGGTTCCATCAGATGTCACCATAGCTGGTCCTGGCTATTATCTCATTCTGCAGGTCATCAGCCAGCTCTGTAAAATAAGCCGTGTACCCTGCTACCCTAACCGTAAGGCCCCTGTATTTCTCCGGATCCTTCTTGGCTGCAAGCAGGTCTTCCTTTCTGAGCACATTGAACTGTATATGTGATATGTTCAATTTTACAAAGGTTTGGAGGAATTGGGCAAATTTCTCGATCCCCGACTCTGTGCCAAAAAACTCCGGCAGAAATTTCATGTTCAACAGTGTACCGTTACTGCCCAGCATCGAATCAACCCTGGATACAGATCTGAGCACAGCAGTGGGGCCCTTTACATCTCTCCCGTAAACCGGCGACATTCCTCCGTCTGCCAGCGGGTCCTTTGCAAATCTTCCGTCAGGAGTCGCGCCGACGTTCTGCCCCATAGGCACATGGGCGGAAACAGTATACAGTCCGGTGTGATATGGGCCTCCCCTGACGTTACGATAGTTCTTCAGCTTTTCACTGAAGTACTTCACCCATTTGTGCGCCAGCTCATCGACCCATTCAATGTCATTGCCGTATTTGGGTGCATGGTTCAGTAGTGTGAGCCTTAAGGGCTCATCTTCTTTATAATTTGATCTCAGGGCAGCCAGCAGCCTTCCCCTGTCGATCCTTTTTTCGTCATAAACCAGCTTCTTGATCGCCGCCAGGCTGTCTGCTATGTTCGCTCCCTGGATCACCTGTATCCCCGAAAGGTTATAGTGGGCTCCTCCCGAAGTTACATCCATTCCCCTGTCCAGACAGTCGTCTATCACAGACGAGAGGAAAGGCGAAGGCAGCACCTCCATGTGTATCTTCTCCACGACCTCACAGCACCGGATCATTTTGTCAATAAAATAGTCCAGCTGCTTTGCAAATGCCGTCTCAAGCTCTTCATAGGTACCAAAGCTGCTTATGTCTCCCAAAGGCAAGCCCAGATGTTCTCCTGTCAGCAGGCACACACCGTTGTTAAGGGTAAGCTCAAGTGCCTTAAGCATATTGAACATCGCAGCGTCGCTCCAGCCAAGGTTATTGCCATGGGTGGTAAGCTCGACACAGCCAACTATTGCATAGTTCATTGCATCCTTTTCACTTATGCCCTGGTTCCGGAGGGCGGGTATGACCGCTTCATCGTTGAAGCACTGGGGCATTCCGCTACCCTTTGAAATGACCTTGACGCACTGCTTCAGGAATTCCTCGCTGGAGCCTTTATAAAGCCTTGCCGAAAGGTTGGGCTGTGGCAATCCAATATGCTCCTGCGCCTTGAGAAACAAAAAAGAAAGCTCGTTGGCGGCATCACTTCCATCCCCAAGCTGCCCTCCGATGGCTACATTGAAGCCGATGGGAAAGCCGGCAAAGTACTTGGCGCTGTGGGAATTCCTAAGGTATACGATCTGATTGAATTTCAGCCACAGGCATTCTATGATCTCCAATGCTCCTGGCATGTCGATGATGCCCTTTTCCATATCAGCCCTGAAATAGGGATATAGATACTGGTCCATCCTGCCGGGAGAAAAGGATGAGGCATTGGATTCCATGTGCAATATCACGAAAAGGAACCAAAGTGACTGTACAGCCTCATGAAAGGTCTCTGGCGGCTGGCTGGAAAGCTTCCTGCATATCCTGGCCACCTGAAGCATATCTGATTTCTTGCTTTCATCAGCTGCTGCCCCGGCTTTTTCTTCTGCCAGGTCAGCATACCTCCTCATAAAGCTGCAGGCCCCCTCCATGACAATGACAACACTTTTATAAAAATCAGAAGCTTCATCACAGCCTGACTCCAGCTTTTCCGCTGCAGACTTCATCAGACCTGCCGGTCCGTATTTCAGCCATTTTTCTGTATTAGGACAAATATGTCCCTGTGCATGATCCTTCTGATTTATCTTTGCAACCTTGACTATTCTGTCAACCTCTTCACCTATTGCCGCCTTGACCTTATCTTCCAGTGAGTTTCCCTTCCAGTAAGGTGCTATTTTCTCCCTGAACTCCCGTATATCTTCTTCTTTGACATTGAATTTGTCCTGAGGCCTGGTGGGCAGGGTCTCTATTTCCTTATCGATCCAGGATATGCCTGACTCTGGGAATACCACGCCACCCCTTACGCCGCTGGTCCTGTTGCCTACGATAAGCTCCTCTTCCTCGATGCTGATCTCCAGGTTTTCCAGCGCCTTCCTGAGGGCTATGGCCCTTTTTATGATCACCGGCTTCCCTTGGTTTTCGGCATATGCCTCAGTTATAAGCTTTGCCTGCTCTATAGACATGTACCTGGGCTTTGATAGCATCTTCTCCTTGAGTATGCAGATCCGGTCCGCGCTGCCCAGTTTATTGATAGCCTTTGTTTGATCCATGATCCTCACCACTCCTCTTCATGCCTTACACAGCCTCGCGCTTACGCTTCCTGCCGAAGCAGTCAAGGCTTATTATTGCCACTATTACGATCCCCTTGAAAAGCATCTGGATATAAGCGTCTATGCCCAGCATGTTCATGCCGTTCTCCAGCACTCCGATCAGAAGCAATCCTATGGCAGACTGTGGGGCACCACCTATACCTCCCGCAAAGGAAGTACCGCCAACTACGACACCGCAGTTTACCACAAGTGCGGTGGTATCACCGTAGGTTGAGGAGCCGGAATTCAGCATCGAGGAAAGCATTACACCACCCAGAGCTGCAGCAACGCCGCATATCACAAATGTAGCTGCCTTTATCCTCTGCACATTTATCCCGGAGTACTTGGCCACCTCATAATCTCCGCCTATAGCATAGCAGTTCCTGCCAAATTCGGTATAACGCAGGATCCAGTGCGTGACCAGAAAGACTGCCAGCATCACTAATACGAGATAGGATACCGAGTTGAAAAGCTTGCCATTGGCCAGGTTGACAAAAGCCGGATCAGTACAGGGAACGGGATGTGCATCTGTAAGCTGCTGCGCTATACCTGTCAGCAGCATACCTATTCCCAGCGTGATTATAAAAGGCTCTGTTTTCTGATAAACGACCAGATAGCCGTTCAGGGCACCCACAGCAGCCCCTGTTGCCAATGCAGCCAGTATGGATAGCCATATGGGCATGCCTGCATTGATCAGCTTTATGGTCACGATACCCGCAATGACCATTATGCCTCCAATAGACAGGTCACAGCCTCCCGCAACCAGGACAACTGTTACGCCAAAAGCCAGTATCAACAGTATTGAAACAGATTTCATCAAGTCAAACATATTAAAGGATGTGTAAAAATTAGTATCAAAGAAAAGCATGGTCACAAGCGTTACTATAATCGCTATAAAGGCCTTCTGTTTTGTCGCCATATTAAGAAGCTTTTTTCCAATAACAAAATTATTCATTCCCGTTCCTCCTAAAGCTGCTTACGGTTGTCAAGCCATATAGCAGTAACCAGAATTGCGCCCTTCAGCATGTACTGCATATAGACAGAAACCCCAAGCAGGTTCATGCAGTTTGAAAGGAGTATGACCAGCATTGTGCCCAATACGGTACGAAGTACGCTTCCATTTCCTCCTATAAGGGTCGTGCCGCCGACGACCACCGCCAGGATGGCATTTGTCTCAAAGCCCTTTCCTATGACCGGAGAAGCAGTAGTTACTCTGGAGAAAAGCACTATGGCGCCTAAGGCTGCCATAAGTCCTGAAATGGTGTATATGACTGATATACTGCGTTTTATGGATATACCGCTCAGCTCCGCTGCTGTTTTATTGCCTCCGGTAAGATATATCGCGCGTCCCATATAGGTTTTGCTCTGGAATATATAAAGCAATAACAGGCATGCCAGGAATATTATGAAGGATATCGATAAGAACCCGACATTTCCTGAGCCAATAGCTTCGAAAAGCGAGGTATCCCCCTGAAGCCTGCTCATGCGCTGTGTTGAACCTCCGCTGTATATCAAAGCCAGAGCACCGTATACAGTACTCATACCAAAGGTAATAAACAATGCCTCAGCCTGTGTCATGGCCCCGCTGACCAATATTATTGCGCTGTTCAGATAGCCACATAAGGCACCCAGACCCAGACCCAGCAAAAGTGCAGGAATCTGGCCCAGTGGGTCTATCATTGTCAGGGTCACTACCGCCACAAGCGACATCAATCCCGCTACCGAAAGGTCTATGAAGCCTCCGATGATCACAAAGGTCATGCCCAAGGCTACCATTACCAGTGGGCCGAACTGTCGCATTACATTGGTAAGATTGCCTGCCGACAGGAAGTTGGGTTCGACTATTGCCGTGATAACTACGAGGATCGCTATGGCGACCAGCACCAGATAATCCCTGAATATTGTACGGGTTATATTTTTAAAATTAAGCTGCTCACTCATGGCTCAGTTCCTTTCTGCCGAATTCAAGCGCTTTTTCCATAATATGATCCGCAGAGGATACTCTCGGGTCAAATTCGCCTGTTACACGGCCATCACAGATTGTCAGCACACGGTTGCTCATGCTGAGCACTTCGGGCAGCTCGGAGGATATTAATATTACCGAGCCTCCCCTTTCGACCACTTCCTTCATAAGAAGGTATATCTCATATTTGGCACCTACGTCTATCCCTCTTGTAGGCTCATCCAGGATCAGTATTCGAGGATTCAGCTCCAGCCAGCGCCCTACTATGCATTTCTGCTGGTTTCCGCCGGAAAGGCTCCGGACCTTGGTCCTTACAGAGGGGGTCTTGACCCCAAGGGCTTTTACATGGCGGTTGGCTATATCCTTTTCAGCGAATCTATCCAAAAATCCGAATTTGGTTATCCTATCCAGGCTGGCCATAGTGATATTGGCTTCTACCGAGAATGGAAGCACCAGCCCCTGAAGCTTCCTGTCCTCAGGCACCAAAGCTATGCCCGCCCGCTTTGCGTCTCTTGGTTTTCTTATTCTTACATGCTTTCCATCTATGAGCACCTGATGACCTTTTACCTTGTCGGCACCAAAGATAGCCCTTACGATCTCGGTCCTTCCGGCGCCTACAAGCCCTACCAGTCCCAGTATCTCGCCCTTCTTCAAGTGAAAGCATATATTGTTCAATTTATTGGTATTGATTGATCGAACCTCCATCAGCGTATCACCTACGCAGTCAGGACGTTCGGGATATTCGTTTTCAATTGTGCGGCCTACCATCTTCGCAATCATTTCAGCTCTCGTGATCTCTGAAATCGGCTTGGTATCTATGACATGCCCGTCGCGCATTACTGTCACAATGTCACAGAAGCTGAATATCTCAGCCAGCTTATGACTGATGTATATAATGGAAATTCCCTTTTCCTTCAGGTGCTGGATGATCTTGGCCAGTTCTTTCATTTCATCAGCAGTCAGGCTGCTGCTTGGCTCATCCATTATAATAAGCTTGGAATCAAAGGATAATGCCTTGGCGATCTCCACCATCTGTTTTTCCGATACACTCAGCTCTGAAACCAATTTATAAGTGTCGATGCTGCTGCCAATACTTCTGAGCAGCTCCTTGGCTCTTGCATGTGTTCCCCGCATGCCTTTCAATTCTTTGAAACGTCCTAGAAAGACGTTCTCACCTACTGTCATGGTGTTTACAAGATTCAATTCCTGGTATATGATACTGAGGCCTCTTCTCATAGACTGGATGGGAGTTGTAGTCTTTATGTTCTCCCCGTCGAAAATGATTGTCCCCGAGTCCTTCTGATACACTCCGGACAATATCTTCATCAGAGTAGATTTACCGGCACCGTTCTCTCCCACAATACCATGCACGGTACCGCGTCGGACCTCGAAGGATACCTGATCCAGTGCCTTGACCCCTGGAAACGCTTTGCACACTTCTTTTATGCTGAGAATGACTTCCTGTTCCTTCTTTTCCATTTGAGACAACCTCTTTCAAATAATTTTAAGAGTAAAGCTCGTTTCGACAGGTCGTCGAAGCGAGCTTTATCATACTATTAAGAAATACCGCTCTTACCACTCAGGAGCTGTGAATGTATCTATATTGCCTTTGTTTACTATATCAAGCGGAATGAAGTTCTGCTGCTCAACTGTTTCGCCATCGATAACCTTTCTTGCCAGTTCCAAGGATTTTTTGGACATGTTTTCAAAGTTCTGCATGATGGTTACGCTCTGCTCACCGCTGCGTACCTGGTCAAAACCAGCCCTGCAGCCATCAACGCCAACAAGGAACTTGCCTTCCATGTTCGCAGCCTTCAAAGCCTGGATTGCGCCTGTTGCTCCGTTATCCCAATGTACAAATACTCCGTCGATCTTGTCGCCGTTCTTTGTGATCATGTCTTCCATGATTGTCATAGCCTGGTCTGTTGCCCACTGCTGGGTAGCCTTGTAGTCGATTACTGTGATCTTTGAACCTTTTATTGCATTGTTGAAGCCGTCATGACGTTTGATCTGCGCATCATGTCCTGACTGTCCGCCTATTTCAACGATATTTGCGCCGTTGGGGAACTGATCGAGGAAAGCCTTCGCTGCTGCTTCACCGGCCATGTTATCATTTACTCCTACGAAGAAGTCACGGGCTGCAGCCTTATCCTTCGGAAGGTCAGAAGAGAACATTCCTACTACAACTCCAGCCTTCTTCGCTGCTTCAAGAGCAGGAACGATGGCATTGATGTCGTTAGGATTTACAAAGAGAGCCTTTACACCCTGTGCTACTGCGTTGTTAACTGCCTGTGTTTCAGCCTGGGCATCACCCTTGGCATCAAGGATAGTTACTTCAAAGTTATAATCCTTGGCAAACTTCTGGAACTGCTTTGATGCAAATGACTGTGATTCGTTAGCCATGTCAGCAACGATAAAAGCGATCTTGTCCGCTCCTGCTGTTGCCTCTGCCGGTGCTGCTGCTTCTGCTGCCGGTTCAGCCGGTGCTTTTGGTGCGCATGCTGCAAGACCTACGGTCATGACAACTACCAATAACATGGCGATAACATTCCTGAGTGATAACTTCATTACTAAGTTCCCCCTTCACTTTTTCAAATTAAATGTTTTTACATCTATCTTGAAGTTAAAACATTATTCCACTGTCAAGCATGACCGGAAGCCTGTTTCAACTCAAAAGATACAATTTGATAACGGGTACAAGTTCAATAATTTGAAGCCTTTGCAGGAACACAACATATGTGATGATAAATATGCGAAATATTCTATCGGATTCTATTACGATTATAATATAGAGTTCTTCATATTGCAATACAAAATATTTGCTTTGTAAGATTTTTTACTTTCGTTTATAAATACATGCTTTTATATTCAGAATACAAATATCCAAAAATGCCAGATTTCTCCACAGTTGCCTTGCAAATACGGTATCTCCGGATTCTCTGGAGATAAGTTCAAAATACTCAATTCAAATCAAATAGTAATGATTCCTACTTTCGTAAGCATATTGTATTTCTAACAAAGATATATTATCATATACTTGTGGATGTTCTGTTCCCATAGCATTACCAAGTTGATTATTGAACTTTCCTTCGAAATAATATATTATTAATTCGTAAGTATCTGCATTACAAAAAAGATAATTTGGATGGTGAAACTATATGAATGAAAGACAGCTTGCTATTCTGAATAAGGTTACCAATGACACCAAGATCAACGTGGGTATGCTTTCGAAGGAGTTCGGAGTTTCCCAGGTAACGATCCGTCAGGATCTCAAAATATTGGAGCAGAACGGAGTTTTAAAAAGGTTCCATGGCGGTGCAATGGTGCATTCCGACGATGATATAATGAAGAGAATGTCCTTCAATTATGATACCAAGCTGCAGATCGCCAGAGAAGCAGCCAAGCTGGTAAGCAACGGCGAAACAATAATGGTCGAGTCAGGCTCTACCAATGCACTTCTTGTAAGGGAGCTTGCAAATAAAAGCGATATAACTGTTATTACAAACTCCACCTTCATAAGCAGGTTTGTACGCAACCTGAATATCAAGGTGATCGTCCTTGGCGGGGATTACCAGCATGAATCCGAGGTGACCGTAGGACCTCTGACCAGGATATGTCTGAGGGAGTTTCACGTGGATAAGGTATTCATCGGAGTCGATGGCTTTAGTCCCAAGGTAGGCTTCACCTGTCTGAATATGATGCGTGCAGAGGTTACCAGAGCGATGGTTGAAAGAGCTGAGAAATGCATCGTACTGACAGACTCCACCAAGTTTGACAAACTTGGAGTTGCCTGCTCGCTCAAGCCCTCTGAGGTAGATATAGTCATCACCGATACAAAGATCCGTGATGAGAATGCAAGTGTATTGAGATCCTTTGGAATTGAAGTGCTGATTGCCGGTTTGGATAATTAATTATGTTTAAAGCGGGGGTTTAGTATGTCTAAATATACTATTGGGATCGATGTTGGCGGAACAAAGATCGCATATGGAGTCTATGATTCCAATTATCAAAAAGTCGGAAAATATGTTGCCAAAACAAATCCTGAGTTGGAGCCGGAGGTCATGATCGATGAAATGTGCGGCCATATAAGTAAACTGTTGGCTGATAGCTCGATAAAGCTCTCGGATATCAAGGGTGTAGGAGCAGCATTTCCATCTCATATAGATTTTGACAAGGGTCTGGTCATAACCACCTCAAGCCTTCCCAAGTGGGACAACGTGCCCGCAAAGGAAATGCTTTCGGCCAAGCTGGGAGTCCCGGTAGAGATTGATAACGACGCCAATGCGGCAGCTATTGCAGAGCATCGTTTCGGTGCCGGCAGAGGCCATAAACACATGCTGTATGTGACAATAAGCACCGGGATAGGCGGCGGAATAATAATAAACAATGAGATCTTCCGCGGCAGCTATGGAGCAGCCGGTGAATTCGGACATATGATAATAAGCAACGAAGGCTATAAGTGCGGCTGCGGCAATGTAGGCTGCGTAATGTCCCTTGCCTCGGGACCAAAAATTATAAGATACACACTGGACAGGATAGAAGGCGGCTGCTGTAGCAGGGTAACCGACATGGTAGGCTGCAACGATGAGATCTCCTGCAAGCATATCGGAGATGCGGCTAAGGAGGGAGATGCCCTTGCCAGGGAAGCCCTTGACAGGACCGGAGATTTCCTGGGCATAATGTTTGCCAACCTGTATCAGATATTCAATATAAAGCATTTTGTCGTAGGCGGCAGTGTTTCAAAAATCGGAAAACCGCTGTTTGACAGGTTCTACGGGAAGCTTATGAGCCTTTCCAAAATATCATCGGCTTACCCGGTCACCATAGTACCGGCTGAGTTGGGGGATGACGTGGGGATCGTAGGAGCTGCCACCTTGGTTGATTGATCTGAAAATAAAAAACACCGGCATTGGAATTTTGTATTCCTTTGCCGGTTCTTTTTTTCGTTTACAATGTGTGCTCAGTCCTGGCGATGATATCATCCTGGCTGTCCGGAGAGAGATTGGTGAAAAAGGCTGAATAGCCTGCGACCCTCACAATAAGGTCACGGTACTTTTCCGGATCCCGCTTTGCCTCAAGGAGTGTTTCCCTTGATACTATATTGTACTGTACATGCCAGCCCTTCAGGTCTGCAAAGAACGTCCTGAGCATGGCCATAAGCTTTTTCTTGTCAGCTTCTTCCTTTATGATAGCCGGAGCAAGCTTCTGGTTCAGCAGAACGCCACCCAATATCTTGTCTGTAGGCAGCTTGGCAATTGATTTGAAAACTGCCGTGGGGCCCAGAAGGTCAGTGCCTGATGACGGTGAACAGCCCTCTGCCAAAGGAGTGAAAGCTTTTCTGCCGTCCGGTGTTGCAGTCACTACAGAACCCGAGGGCACATTGGAGGAAATGCTGGAGGTCCCGGCAAAGTAGCCGCAGCCTATAGGCCCTCTTCCATAGCGTGTGGTGTGGTATTTATCCATTTCTTCTATGAAGTACATATATGCCTCCTTTAAAAGAAGGTCAACATAGTCATCATCATTTCCGAACTTCGGTGCATAATTCAGTATTATCTGGCGGAGCTTCTCGCCATCTGTCCCCTCGAAATCATTATCCAGGTTCCTGATAAGCTCCTCCTTGCTTATACGTTTTTCCTCAAAAACAAGCTTCTTTATGGCGGCCAGAGAATTGCCCAGGTTGGCTATTCCCACCTGAAGCCCCGATATGAAATCATATTTGCTGCCGCCTTCCTTTATGAATTTGCCTTTTTCAATACAGTTATCCACAAAGGCGGAACATAATATGTCAGGCACATTTTCCTCCAGGGTGGTATCCACCGCCGCATCTATAGCAATTGTTGCATATGCATAAAACTTGACTTGCTCCTTCCATGCCTCCATGACCTGCTCAAAGCTTTCAAGATCCACAAGCTTTCCTTTTCCCGGGTGGAAGGTCTTTCCGCTCTTTGCGTCGAGGCCATCATTCAGGGCTGCCAGCAATACGCGTCCAAAGTTCAGGAAGCTCATGCCCGTACAACGATAGCCCCATTTGCCGGGAACAGCTACTTCAATACAGCCTATGGCAGAATAATTATATGCATCTTCCTTTTCGACCCCCAGCTTCATAAGCTCGGGTATCACGATCTCATCATTATTGAAGGCGGGCATTCCGAAGCCCATTTCTATGACCTTGACGCACTCCATAAGAAAATCATCAGACATGTTCTTGTGAAAACGCACCGAAAGATTAGGCTGTGTCAGCCTAGTCTTCCCAACAGACTTCAGTATCAGATAGCTCAGTTCATTGACAGCATCCCTGCCATCTACAGTCTGGCCTCCGATAGTAACATTCTGGTATAGTGGTCCTCCGGCTGAGGAACGTGTATGGGACCAGGAACGTATCTTCCTTACATTAAGGATCTTTACCCAGGTGCACTCAAGAAGCTCCATGGCAGATTCCGGCGTGATCCTTCCGGCCTTCAGGTCTTTCTCATAGAACGGGTACAGGTACTGATCCATACGCCCGAAGGACAAGGAATGTCCGTTGCTCTCAATCTGCAGCACCAATTGAAGAAAAAGAGTCATCTGCAAAGCCTGATAGAAGGTCTCCGGCGGATCCTCAGCTATATGGCCGCAGTTGCTGCTTATTTGTAGCAACTCCTGCCTGCGCACTTGGTCGGTTTCCTTTTCCATCAATTCCAGCGCAAGTGCTTCATATCTGCGAATGTATGTCTGGAAGGCACTGATGCCTATATCCACTGACTTATAGAACTGTTCCTTCTTAAGGTCAGCCCAATCCCAAAGCCTTAGTTTGCTCCTGCAGGCCTGTATCTCATTAAGGTAGGCCTTCAGTCCGACGGTCAATATCTTCTGGTGCTCCACGGCTATATGTGCATCCCCCGAGGTAAGGTTCCCCTCAGCTTTTATGATCCCTGCATCAAGGATCTCCTTCAACTCTGTGGGCATGAGCGCGTATCCTTTGTCTATTGTCGTTCTGCCCATCCAGTAAGGTGAAATAGCCCGTATTTCCGCTTTGGCCTCTTCGGTGGGAAAATATGCGTCACCCGGTCTCTTGTCGAATTCATCCAGCTCGTTCAGCATCCATGTCACCGAATACTCAGGAAAATATGCTGCTGCATTTATTTTGGAAGACTGGTTCCCTACCAACAGTTCACCGTCTTCAATATATATTGTCATTCTCTCCAGGGTTTCCTTCAGAGCTATGGCACGCTTTACCGATACAGGAAGCGCCTCATGTTTCTGATATACCTCTGTATATATCTTTCCTCTCTCCACGCAGATGGTAGGCTTTGTGGACAGCACCTTTTCCCTCAGATCATTTACTCTTTTTGACAGACCCAGTTCATTTCTCATTTAGCTAACCTCCTATAACAGTTGTAAACCCCTTGCTTTCCGCATATTCCAAAAATGGCTCCAGCTCTTTTTTATCCAAAGCTTCCACCCTGCAGCTGTAATCTCGCCCCAGCTGCTGATATTTGCCCTTTCCAAAGGAATGGTAAGGGATCAGGTGAAGCTTCTTTATATTAGTAAAAGTCGACATGTAATCTATGATCAGACGCATATCACCGATACTATCGTTAAAACCAGGTATAACGGGTATTCGTATTACTACCGGTACCTTCCTCAACTCCAGGCCCCTGAGATTATGCTCATATTGTGCAAAATCCAGACCGGTCACAGCTTTCAGCCTTCCGGCATCCACATGCTTCAAATCAACAAGAAACTCATCTATATAATCGGCTACAGCCTCAATGTTTTTCCAATCAACGGCCAGGCAGGTTTCCACAGCAGTAGCGATACCTCTGCGCTTGAGCTCCTTTGCCAGCTCCAGAAGCTGCTCGGGTTGTGCAAAAGGTTCTCCTCCGGAAAACGTTACACCTCCGCCGCTGCTTGCGTAAAAGGCCTTATCCTTTTCTATCTCCGTCAAAAGCTTTTCCAGGTCAAACTCTTCGCCTATGACCTGAATTGCTCTTGTTGGGCAAATATCTTTAAACTTCAAGGGCTCTTCGATCCACTCACGGTTAATAACAATTCCTTCATCACCCTTTTCGAACTCCCTGTTATCCGATAACCTGACACACTCCATACAGCCTATGCATTTTTTCCTGTCAAAGAAAATATCATGGCCAAAGCCCTGGCTTTCGGGATTGCTGCACCAGGGGCATCTCAAGGGACAGCCCTTGAAAAATATGATCGTCCTTATTCCGCTCCCATCATGGGTTGAAAATCTCTGTATATTGAAAATCATATATTTACCTATCCTTACCGTTTATCATGCTTATATTTTAATCCAGTTTCATACGAAAGTCAATATTCTTTCATTTAAAATTGCTATAAATCTGCCTGCAAATTGCCAGGAAGATAAAAATGCCATTGCAATGCGGAAAAAACTCTCTGCACTACAATGGCATCTTTGCCCACTAACTTATTAAATTAGATAAAAAGCTGCATATCCATATCCTCGACTGACCTCTGGGAATAAGCAATATCATTTTTAATATAAGTGATCTTCCCTTCACTTACTTCGTAGGCTGCAATGGAAACAGGCTTCTTTGAGCTGCATACTGTTAGCTGTTCAGCTCCGTCGATAAGCTGTCTTGCCCTCTTTCCTACCATATTACACAGCGTGTATGTGCTGTCGACTTTCTTTAAAAGCTCTTTTGTGGTGGCATTTATCATAGCATCCGTCTCCTTAACATTAGTATATTTTGCAGTGGATAAAATCTAATGTAGATTATTACGCCGCAAATAAATCAGCGCTAATACTTAATTATACCCTTAGTCCTTCACTGCGTCAAATTTTTTCTGAAAATTCAGTTAATACAGTCGAAAATACAGTCCTTACATAACTTTTACTTTTTATATATTCTATTCCCATATAAACCTTCCGATACCCACAGCAGCACTACCAGAGAAGAAAAATCCAGTATAGCGCTATGTAAATAACCATAATTTCCAAGGCGCTGAGCTACCCCCGCCTTCTCTGCAATAAACTCGAGGATCAATGTGATGATTGTAAAGAATATCACATTGACCAGCTTCCGGTTGAAGCCCTGCCTGGTATAGTGAATGAAGACTAAAGCAGCTCCACCTCCCCACAGCAGGTGGAACAGCGGTGTTCCAAGTATATTGACCACCGGCTTGTTGTATTGATACAAGCCCAGCGAGGTCACATAAAGATCGACCGCTGTCAAAGTCAAAACTCCCAATACCGCTATGGGCAACAGTTCTCTTATCCGCTTGAATCCAATAAAGATAAATACAAATATCCAAGTTGCCACAAAGTATATTATATGTGTATATCTCAGTACCTGCACGATTCTCACCTCATTGCTATGTTGAAGCAATCCGTTGGAAATTATACAAATCAATTAATATTTGACTCAGTGCTAAAATACTGCATTTGACTTTTTTTTAACAAGGGAATACAATAGGCTTGTAGTTGTATACAGTATACATTTGATTGGAGTTGTGTTATTATGATAATTCGAGTATGTATCGGAAGTGCTTGCCACTTAAAGGGAGCTTACACTGTGATCAACAGTCTGCAAAGGCTTATTGACGAAAACATGCTTCAGGACAAAGTGACTCTAAAGGCAGCTTTCTGCCTGGGGCAATGCACAAGTGCAGTATCAGTAAAAATAGATGACGATCCTGTAACTTCAGTATGCAGCAGCAATGTGGCACAGTTTTTTGACGAGTATGTATTGAGGAGGCTCTAGCCATGAATTTAATAAACTTTTCCAGGGCCAACTGCAGGAACTGCTACAAGTGTCTTCGCTCCTGCCCTGTTAAGGCTATACAGATAAAAGATGAACAGGCCAACATAATAGAAGACCGCTGCATAGCCTGCGGCCATTGTTTGACATCTTGCCCTCAGGATGCCAGGAATATAAGGAGCGATATCGCCGAGGTACGTGAAGCGATAAACGCGGGCAGGACCGTTATTGCAAGCCTCGCGCCAAGCTTTGCCGGAGCCTTTGACATGGCAGAAGCTGGGCAGATGGCCGCTGCCTTGAAGCAGCTTGGGATTTCCATAATTGAAGAAACCGCCGTAGGTGCTGATATGGTTACGGAGGCATGCAGGGAGCATCTGCGCAAGGGCGACAGGGAAAACCTTATTACAACCTGTTGTCCCTCTGCCAATTACCTGATAGAAAAGTATCATCCCTCCCTTATAAAGTATATGCTGCCGGTGGCATCGCCAATGCTCGCCCACGGAAGGCTCCTTAAGCATACCTATGGGAGCGAAGCCTATGTGGTCTTTATAGGCCCTTGCATCGCAAAGAAGGCTGAAGCCTTTGGAATGCAGTATATGGGCTCCATAGATGCTGTGATTACCTTTGAAGAGCTCAGCCAGTGGCTGGCATCGGAATCCATCGATATAAGCAGCCTTGAGCCGGAAATCTTCAGCGGCAAGCCTACCTCCCTGGGGCGCCAGTATCCTGTTTCAGGCGGTGTGCTCGACAGCATCCCGGGCAGTGATCCCCATGGCTATACCCTGCTAAGGGTAGATGGCTTCAGCAAGTGCCTCAAGGTATTTCAGGCACTTGAAATGGGGCTTCTCAAAAATACCTGCATTGAAGTGAGTATCTGCGAAGGGAGCTGTTTGGGGGGCCCAGGCATGCCTAAGGATAATGTGAATTATTATAAGTGCTACCAGCACATTAGGGAATACGTTGCCAATAACCATACAGTTCCTTCGGATCATGACATTGCTTCCGGCAAAACAGCGTCAATATGCATCTCCAAGGACTTCTTCGATAAGAGCATCCATATCGCTCCCTCCAGCGAGGAAGAGCTTTCAAGAATACTGAACGGAATGGGAAAATTCTCACATGCCGACGAGCTTAACTGTGGAGCCTGCGGTTACAATAACTGCCGTGAAAAGGCCAAAGCAGTGCTGGATGGAATGGCGGAAATGTCCATGTGCCTGCCATATATGCGAAGCAAGGCGGAAAGCATGACAAACATAATATTCGACCAGTCTCCCAATATTATCATGCTCATTGATGAAGAGTTGAATATCAAGGAGTTCAACCCTACCTCCGAGCGACTGCTGAAGGTCAGCGCGCAGGAGATCAAGGACAAGCCCATAGGCTTGTTGATGGATGATTCCAGCTTTATAGAGGTAATTAGCAACAGGACAAGCATTTATAAGCAGAAGCTCTCCCTGATTCAGTACGGTCTGGTATTTATGACAAATCTGGTATACCTGGAGAAGCAAAAGCTTATATTGGCAATTATGACTGATATCACCCTGGACGAGAGGCACCAGGAAGAGCTTGCTAGAGTCAGGAAAAACACCCTGGAAGCAGCTCAGGAGGTCATAACCAAG
>CAZNMO010000098.1:0-17670 GCA_964574195.1 uncultured Clostridiaceae bacterium
GTCCTTCCCTTCTGAAGGTACTGCAGCCCCTGTTGTGGGCACTGCCGGCAATCAACCCAAATAGGTAGGCTGCCACAGGCACTGCCAGTATCATTTGAAACACAGTATCTGAAAGCTGGTCCTGAACCCACTGGAAATACTTATATATCCCTGCTGCGATACGCGAAAAGCCTCCGCTGTCCGCCTGCATCAGCAGCGGCAGAACGATCCCTGCCACCAGCAATGACAGCAGTATACCTGCCCCAACAGATAATATCTGGCTTCCCATGCTTCTTTTAATATATTTTTTTATGGAAAGGCTTTTGTACTGACAAAAGAAGTTTTTAAAAGGAATCACAAACATACCGTTTATCCCATCCAGCAGAAGCCAGTTGCTGGTAGTACCCATTATCTGGCGTCCGGCAGCGCTTATGACAAAGTAGACTGCAGAACAGAACAGAAACAGGCTTCTCCACGGCTCCAGGCCATTATTTGCATATACTGAATAGCTGGCTCCTGTCAGTACCACTGCAGCAAGCCAAAAGTAACCGGAACGTGTAATGCGTATCCCCTTTTTCAGCAAATAGACTGCAACAGCGCAGCAATAAGCCGCGGTAAACGCGCTGACACCCCATCCATGCCACGAAAGCAGCACCCATCTTATAAAGAAGAACCCGAGAACGAAGGAAAAGAGTGCAAGAATACTGTCCTTCCTATCTGCTGCAAAGGGCTCCTTAGGCTGGTTCCCAATGGTTATATCTCCAACCGCAGTCTGAGCTGCAGCCTTCGTAAACTCAGACTTGCCTGAGCCTGTAAAAAATCTATTCATATTAACCGCCTCCTCATTATTGCTCCTGTTTTCTGAACTCCAATATATCGCCAGGCTGACAATCAAGAGCCTCACAAATTGCCTCCAGTGTTGAAAACCGTATTGCTTTTGCTTTTCCGGTCTTTAAGATGGAGAGATTTGCCTGGCTGATATCTATTTTTTCGGCCAACTCACCCGATGACATTTTCCGTTTGGCCATCATTACATCAAGATTCACAATTATCGGCATGTTCTCCCACCCCCTTTTATATCGTAAGCTCCGACTCGTTTTTAAGCTCTACCGCCTGTTCTATGATATTCTTTATTACTCGTACTATAAGTCCCATGAATGCGGCAGCCACCGCCACAAATGCCCATGGAAGATAATAAGGCGTTGATGCCATGCATATGATGGCTCCTGTAAAGCAGCTCCAGGAAATTCGCCTCAGGTACTCCACATTAGCTGTTATAAAAATCTGATCATACCCGATCCCATGAAGCAGGCGGTAAAGGCAGAAAAGCAGCACTGCCGCAGGAACACTTCCTATGTATATGGTCACCAGGAATAATGGCTCCTTCCCGACCAGATCTGCTCGTGAGAAATCCAGAAACCATCTCACAAGCCAGGGTGCTGATACATCGACAACGATCAGCAGAACCGAAAAGACCAGAACACATAGTTTGCTAAGACTGATAGACTTTTTGCCATTCCACATATAATCATCCTCCAAATATTAAGGTCAATTCCCCTTCATTGGTTATAGGATATCATAACCATTATTGCAATGCAATATTTTTTTATCGTTTATCGATATATTTTTTACGTTTTATGAAAGTCAAGCCCTAATGCATAAAAAAAGACCGGGAACTAAATTCCAGGTCTTTGGTTTACTTGTATAGCCATATCTATGAATTTTTCATTACTATATTTTCAATGTCATTAGCTACATTTTCACAGCTGTCGCAGCATTTCTCCAGCAGCAGGTATATCTCTGTCCATACCATTAATTCCACAGGGTCCTTTGTATTTCTATACAGATCACGCACTCCATTCATATACAGCTGATCAGCCACTTCCTCCAGGCGGTTCACCTCTACAATTGCTGCATGAAGGGTATGGGATCTTTTAAAATGTTCAAATTCGACCAAAGCCGCACCCATAGATTTGCAGCAATCCATAATTACTTCAATGAATTTGACGATTTCAGGCCTGATAGTTTGTATATTGTACATGTCTATACCCAGGAGTACATCTTCTACTGAATCTACTACATCATCAATATTGTCCGCAAGGCTTATTATATCTTCCCTTTCTATAGGAGGAAGAAATTCTTTTACCAGCCTGTTCATGATCTCATGCCTCTGAAGGTCTGCATTATGTTCGATCACATGCATTTCCTTCACTTTTTCCTGTAGTGTATCTACATTGAAATCGTGCAGGATGGTATTTAGCATTTCCGAAGCCTTTAACGAACCTTCCGCCAAATCGATGAAAGCTTTAAAATAATTAAAATCCTTATCTTTCGCCATTAAAACACATTCCCTTCATTTCCTAAAATATTCTCATAAATATATAAGCCATTATAAACCCCACAAGGCCACAACCCGGGAAGGTCAGAACCCAGGCTGCCACCATTTCTCTGACCACGCTCCAGTTTACTGCAGAAATTCTTTTTGCAGCACCAACTCCCATAATAGCTGTTGTCTTGGTATGGGTCGTACTGACAGGAATACCGAATACAGAAGAGATCATCAGGCAGGCTGCTCCTGCCAAGTCTGCAGCAAAGCCTTGATAAGTCTCCAGTTTTACCATATCCATCCCTACAGTTTTTATTATACGATATCCTCCTATAGAGGTACCCAGTGCCATTACCACGGAGCAGACCAGCATAAGCCAAACCGGAATTGTAAACTCAGTTACATTTGCCTGCCCATTGGCTAAAAAAATGCCGAGCATAAAGACTCCCATAAACTTCTGTCCATCTTGAGCCCCATGCATAAATGCCATTGCTGCACCGCCGGCAACCTGCGCGCTTTGGAAAAACGGTCTGGTCCTTCGCTTGTCCATACGCATGCAAATTATATGTATTATCTGAACTGAAAGATATCCGAAGCCCAAGCCCATTATAGTCGACATAAATAATCCATAAAACACTTTGATCCACTGATCCCCGTTGATTCCAGAAAGTCCTCCCTGCAGTGCTATTGCCGCCCCTGATATGCCTGCTATCAATGCATGGCTCTCGCTGGTCGGAATGCCCAGTGCCCAAGCGGCAGTTGCCCACAACACAATGGCAAATAGTGCCGCACACAAAGCAACCAATGCTTCTCTTGAGTCTCCTCCGAAATCGACCATTTTATATATTGTCTGCGCAACTGTAGCATTGACCATAGTCATAACAAGCACTCCCAAAAAGTTAAAAACCGTAGCCATCAATATAGCCTTCCTTGGGCCGATCGCCCTTGTAGAAACGCAGGTAGCAATGGCATTTGGCGCATCTGTCCAGCCATTCACCAGAATAACACCAAAAGTAAGTATTACTATTGTAAAAAATGCCGGACTTGACACCAGTTGCTGCAAAAAACACTCAAAGGTAATGCTCATTATTTAGCCTCCAAATATCATGTAGATTAAAATTGTCTATATCCCCAGCTAATCTTAACATTAGTTCAGCATTTTATCAAGAATGGAAAGCAAGTCAGACTCAAAGTTCTTTGATAATTATTTATGCTTATTATATATTTGAATAATATGATATTATACAATAAGAAATATCAATACAAAATCTGTTTAAGCTTCGCTGAAACAGATTTGTGTTACCTTGATTTTCTTTGCGGCGAAACAAATTTACATTAGCATTTATTCGCCGCAAATTATATAGAATTACGAATACAGAGGTAGTATTATGATCAGATTTGATAGAAATAAAGAACTGGACACAGCCATGAAGAATCTTATGCGCTCAATGGCTGATGTAAGTAACTACATTACAGCCGTACTGGACTATACCGAAAAGTTCCTGACACCTCAGAAGGAAAAAGAACTGATAGAACTACTTAAAAAATATAATGTACCCCATGCTGATCTGAAATACGACTTGAAAGTACTTACCGAGAATCCATACTTCAAAGACATCAAACTTGACAATGTAAATTCCAGGACCGTAAGGTATGAGAAAGTCCCCATAAGAAAAAGAACCTTGATCAGTATGAACTTCCATAAGCAGTTGGGAAAATACCTGTTTCACTACCATCCCATAGGATATTTTGATGCAGATATTGATATGCCGGCTCTGATTGAAGGTAATAGAGTATGGATGTCCCCCGCCATAAGTGAAATTGAAAGCATGAGGGATGGAATTGAAAAGGGGCATGGGAAATGTATGACCATGGGCCTTGGCATCGGGGTCCTCCCATATCTCTGGCTGCTCAAGGACGAGGTCGAAAGTGTAACAATAGTAGAGTTCAACAAGGATGTCATAGATTTGTTTGACAAGTATATCAGACCACAGTTCCCAAACGATAAGAAGCTGGAGATCCTTCATGGCGACGCCTTTGAATTCTATAATGAAGAATTCCTTAACAGCTTCGACTACGTATATGTGGATTTCTGGGAGTCCAGCGAAGACGGCTTGGAAATGTATACAAAGCTTATGGAGAAGAAGCTGTGTCCTTCTCACGTTGACTTCTGGATAGAGGACTCAATACTTTACGATGTGAAGTACATTGTTGTCCCTTACCTTTATACCTTGTATGAAGGTAAGAGCATAGCCGATTTCATCTGCTCGATGGACGAAGACTCAAAGGTGCTGGTGAAAAAGATAAACAGATATTTCAAAACAAGGAGCGATGTAATAAGAACTGAAGAAGAGTTGCTCAATATAATTCATGGAAAAGATGTATTGAGAGCTATACTATCCACCTGATCTTACTACAGAAAAATCTATATCGGCAGGCTGATATAAAGCTATTCCTATGCTTTCTGTCAGCCTGTCCGACTAGAAATATATATCGGAAAACTCGATATTGATCATTTCTATACTATCCTTTTCCAATACGGGACCTTTGTTTCTCCTACCTTCTGCTTGTGGTACAGTCCTTTTAGGCAGGCTTATTATAAACTCGCTTCCTTCGTTCTGCTTACTTACTAGTGCAATTCTGCCATCATGCATTTCCACTATTGATTTTACCAAAGATAGGCCAATGCCACTTCCTTCCTTTGCTTTTGAAGTTGTCCCATCCACTTGGACAAACCTTTCAAACACCAGGTTTATCATCTCTTCAGGTATACCGATACCTGTATCTTTTACATGTATTTCTATTTCATTCACTGTGTTGTACATATTTACATACATACTGCCACCTTTGGGTGTAAACTTAACTGCATTTGATAGCAGGTTCAGCATGACCCTTTCAATCTTGTCCGGGTCACAGGCTATCACTGCTTCTTCAACATCCGTGTCAAATGTGATATCCATTCCTTTATCCTGCATGAATCTCGCCACAGAAAGGGTTATATCCTCAACTGTTTTCACAATATCAGCGTTATCTAAGTTCAAGGTCATATAATTGGCATCTATCTTTGTGATGTCGATCAGATTGGATATTATTCTGATCAGCCTGTAGCAGTTTTGTCTAATAATATTGCCATACTGTTCCATATTCTGTTGATTTCCGTTTGCCTTCAGACCATCCAACTGGTAGTTTATCATTTGCTGTGCTGAGAATATTATCGCCAGGGGGGTCCTCAATTCGTGGGATATATTAGCAAAAAAGGTTGTCCGCAGTTTATCATATTCAACTATTTTATTAAGTTCCTCCGTTCTCTTCTTCAAGTCATCATCTATAGCTCTGTTCAGGTTATTCAATTCTTGGGTTTTGCCCAGTATTATCTTATTCTTTATAAAGTTGCCGGTATAAAGACTATAATTAGCCCCTGATACAAACAACGCCAATGCCAATAAAAGGGTAGAAAAGAAAATCTCACCTAACTGGTCATAAAAAAAATTGGAATCTAGAATAGCACCAATTACATAAGCAAAGTACGGAGGAGAATATACCAGTAACCTCTCCTTTCTGGAAAGCATTATCACCGATGCGGTGCAAAACATTGCGATAATATAGGGATAAGGCTTTTTGTATATAACCATATTTTGCACTGCGATAAGCGCACAGAACATTGTTATGGATCCAATATATAAATTGTGCAGAAAACAAATATTCTCACATTTTCTTTCAATCTCTTTTATAGAATATGTAAGCTTTAAAAATATAACGGATACTGCCAAAAGCATAACATGAAAGCCGGAAAACCTGCCGAATATGTGTATATCCCTTGTCCATAGGTGTGATGAGTAAATATCCATACACAACAATGCAAGAATGGTGGCTATAAGGATATATGAAAGCGTCTTTTCCCGCTTTATATTAAGCTCAAGAGTTTCCTGCATCAACTCATCCTTATAATCTTCCAGAATAGCATGGTCCTCTTCTCCAAACACCGTCTGAAGAAGTATTTTCATTTCCATAGTTCTACATCTCCCTACAATTTATGACAATACAGTCATAATATAACATATGATTGGCAATATATATTTCGATGGAAAACAGTATAATCCTTCTTTTCCGATTTTTTTTTGCAGTTCTTGCAGTAAACGCCGCCCAGGTTAGAGCTCCAAATGGTCTCCGAGCGTCAAACAGCCTGTGATTGCATGCAATCACAGGCCGTTTATATACAAAAATCCCTCTATACCTCTTTCAACCACTCGTCCAATTGCCTGCTCCGGTCTGTATCCTCCGAAAATTCTTTGCAGCCGGCAATCCTTCCATCCCTGATATAGATAACCTTCCTTGCTTTGGCAGCTACGCGGGGATCATGGGTAACCGTCATAATGGTCATTCCCTCATGGTTCAGATCCTCCAATATCGCCAATACCTGGTCTGTAGCTTCGGAATTGAGGGCTCCTGTAGGTTCATCAAGGAAAAGGATATCAGGATCGTTGATCATGGCGCGGCAAATGGAAGCCCTCTGCAGCTGTCCGCCGGATACCTCCTTGATATCACGGTCTCCTATCCCCTCTATCTCCATACGCTTCATCAAATCAAAAGCTCTTTTCCTTATAGTATCTGCCTTTTTTTCGGCTACCAGTCCGGGCAGAGTGATGTTATCAAAGACGGAAAGGTTCTTCAGCATTTGCGCATTCTGGAACACAAATCCCATCCTTGTCAGTCGGAATCCGGATAGTTCCGCTTCCCGCAATCCGGATATATTTACTCCATCAAACAGCACGCTGCCGGAGCTTATACTGTCCATACCGCTGATGCTATATAGTAGCGTTGACTTGCCGGAGCCGGAGGGCCCCATAACTGCTACAAAATCTCCCTTGCTGATTTCGAAGGATATGTCATTCAAAACTTTTGTATCTCTAAAAGATTTACTGACCTTTTCAACTTTTATCATAACTCTGCTCCTTATTCCATTATTTGATCTCTTATATGATAGCTTCTGATGACCCTTGTTCCTGCAAACACTGTGACGAATACGACGATTAGCTGCGCTGCCGGGCAAAGCAGATACGCGGAGACAGGTTCAACCAGCATTTTTATTTTTGCTGCTCCCATTGTAGAAAGCATCATGCTGAAAACAGCTTCTCCCAGCGAGTTGGCTAGAACTGTACCAGTCAATATTGCCGCCAATTGTATCACGAGTATCCTTATGCCGAACTGTATCCTGATATCCCGGTTTGAAAAGCCTATTGCCTTCTTGATTGCAACAGCACTGTGCTCTCTGGCAGTTATCAGCTGTAGGATCATCACAGTTATCAGCACGATCAGTGTCAATGACAGTATACTAGCTGCAGCTTCAACCAAGCCCATGTTATCCTTGATACCTCCCAGGGTCTGTGAAACGAATTCACTTACCGGTGTTATTTTACTTTCTGCAAGGATGCCTCTCAATTCCTTCGTCTTTTCCTCCACCATCACACCAGCGCGTACATCAAGATATATGATATATACCTCTATATCCGATTCATCAAAATCAATAGCTGCTTTGGCTGTCTTTCCCCCGTATGTAATATCCTGGTATATACCGCTAACAGTAAACCTGAGCTCTTCACCCTTATATGCTGCTGTCAGTGTATCGCCGACTTTTTTCCCCAGCTCTGAGGCATTCAGGTAAGATAGTGCCATTTCCTTGTTATCCTTTGGTGCCCTTCCCTCAAGGTATTCCAGTGGGAAAACTGATTCGTCACCATTTCCGACACGTACATATTCCCATTCCCCGGAGCCATTCTGCAGCTGCATGTAACCAATACAGTAGACTGCATACTTCTCGATTTCAGGATCCTGCTCCAGATAGGCTACTGCCGCAGCCTTCTGTTCCGCCAGCTTTTCACTATACTGGATATCAATACGTATATCCGATTGCCCTACTCCCATATAAGTGATAAAGGATGGATTCTCTATGGTATTCTTCATGTTCATCGGGAGCAGGATCAAGAATGACGAAAACACAAATACCATGAAGATAACAGCATAATCCTTCCTTTTACATCTTAACTCTCCCATTGCCATCGTTATGTTTCGATTCTTCAAGCCCCTGACCGGCAGTGAATAATGTCCTTCTTTCTTGATATTCGCCTCACCCCGCATCAGCTCAACAACCGTGCTTTTCAGATTCCTCACAATGATCCTGCGGCATCCGAGCATTACGAGCAGACTTAGCAGGAGCACCCCCACAAGCGGAAATAACCACTTCATCCACTGGCTGTTACCATATCCGCAGTACCTGATGACCGAGGCGGAAAAGAAGTCTCCGAAGGGGACCGAAGCCAAATAGCCTATTATGCCCGCTGCAAGTATAAGTATCATATATTTGATCTGATACAGCCTTACAATTGCTTTTGCAGGAAACCCGATCGCTTTTAGCTCACCTAAGGTATAATTCTCTTCTGCCATGGTTGCCCGAATGATATAGGACAAGCACAGGACAGCTATGATTATCAGAAGAATACTGACTGCGATGATTATAAACGCTACCAGGCCATATGAAAAATTATTAAGCATTTTAATGAGACTGCCTGTTATTCCAACTCCATTGGAAGGCATGCCTGCTTCCAAATAATCCTTCTCAAGGACCGCTGTGGATGTGCCATCCTCCAAAAGGAATTCAAAGCAATATTCCCACTCCCCCATATGGGAGCTTATTTCATCAAGGTCAGCCTGACTGACAAGCATACGTTTTGAAGATGTGAGCGCTGCATTCATCTGTGAGTCACGTATTATGGTTGCTACAGTCAGTTCCTTGCGATAATCACCCTCATTCAGGGCAATGACCTCGCCTGGTTGGATACCAAGCTCTTCTGCATAATAAACTGGAATACCTATTTCCCCTTCATGAACAACAGCAACTTCGTTATTCATATCAAGGAGAAAATCAAAGCGCTCATTCTGAACGATAAATCCATTATCCATCAGGCAGCTTTCCAGTGTGTCGCCCTTATAAACTATGTTTACATTGCTAATATCAAGCATCTTTACCACCAGTGAGTCCTTGACATAAGCGCGGGGCTCAACAAAGCTCTCAAAAGCCTTCTCATCATAGCTCCCTTTGTGCATCTGAAGGTAATCCGGCGGCAAAGCCAATTGATTCAAGCCGTTCAGTGAAGAAATCACAGTGCCTGTCACCCTCAAGCCGCCTGCCATAAGAAGTGCCGAAAGGATCAGGAATACAGCCAGTGCAACAGTGATCGCCCTATTCCTCCTAAAGTCCTTCTGGATAAGCTTCAACAATAGTTTCATTTTTAGTTAACCCCCTCTCTAATGCTCCAACGCTCTTCAGTCTTATAACAAAAGTTTTTATAATATACGGTTTAGCATACCGACCACCGGTCGGTTCATATGTAAAAAAAAACGGTTTATATTCGACAGCTATGACTACTGTCCAAACATCCTGATGAACTCCTTCAGTTCCCCTTCCTTTGTGCCCAGCATTCTCTCCGCATTACATAGAAATGCCTGTATCTTCTTCGGATATTCCTCCATTTCCCATTGGAAAACATCACAATCAAACATCATATGACCCAACAATAAAATTGATTCTATACATTCAGTAGGATAATCCATATGGAAAATATCCCTCTCAATACCTTCTTCAACAGGTTCCTGCAAAACAGGTGTCATACGCTTAAGCATCTCCCTGAGATACAGTCGTTCCAGCTTTGCGTTCTCAACCTTGTGCAGTTCTTCCTTTATCTCCTCCGAGCCTTCAAACTCCGGAGCCTGTGCCATTATAGCCATAATTATCCGATTCACCAGAGGAATGGATCTATTCTTCAGAATAGCCTCTGCCCTCTTAGCCCCTTCTTCAACAATATCCAGTATTATTGCCTCAAGTACTTCTTCTTTGGAAGCAAAGTAATAATAAAAGGTGCCCTTTGCAATATCCACTATTCTCAGGATATCGTTTACAGAAGTCTGATCATAGCCTTTTGTAGTAAACAATCCTCGGGCTGCCACCAGTATCTCCCGTCTGCGTACTTCACCTTCCTTGACAGTCTTCATAACACGCTCCTTTTCTACCGACCGTCGGTCGATACTTCCATGTTATACCTGCTATTATATAATGTCAAGCCTTTTTTGATATTTATTTAATAATCATACATGCCTTCTCAAAAAAAAACAAAAACCTCCTGAAATCAAGAGGTTTTCAATATCTGACCCAAAGACATGCACCCTATTCTGTAAACAGCTGCAGTGCGGCCTTTACAATATTAGGATTAAACTGTTTACCTGATTCTTCTTCCAGTATTTTTAAAGCCTCCGTTTTCTCCAAAGCATCCCTGTAGGAACGTTTGGAGGTCATGGCATCATATGAATCAGCTACTTGTATTATTTGTGCTTCAATTGGAATTTGCCCTCCGTTTATCCCTTCCGGATATCCCAGCCCGTCAAAACGTTCATGGTGATAATAGGCATAGTCGACTACATTTGAGAAGCCGCTGATATTCGCTAGGATCTTCTTTGAATACAATGGATGAAGCTTAACCTTTTCATATTCGTCTTCCGTCAGCTTTCCGGGCTTGGTCAGTATTTCAGTTGCAATGCCTATTTTCCCTACATCATGCAGAAGTCCTGCAATTCCGATGTTCTGCAGGGATTCTTCAGACAATCCCATAATTGTTGCTATTGATACGCTATACTCCATAACACGTTGGGCATGCCCCTCAGTATAAATATCCTTTACTTCAATTGCTGAGACCAACGAAGCTACAATTTCATTGTACTTTTCTTTTTCCCTTTCCTGCAAAAGCTTCTGCGTATAGAAATTCGATATCAATTGTGCATAGAATTTCAATATCTTTTTTGAAAAGGATTTGAAGCCTGAGCCGCTAAAGTTCTCGAGGCATATCATGCCTAGATTTACGCCACTTACTTTAATAGGTGCATACAAGGAATAAAAATCGGAATACGTCCCCAGCGCCTTGAAAGTCTCTATAACATCCTCAGAAAACTTGCTGTCATCACGCTTCAGTATATACACCTGGTAGGCATCAATACTGGCAGTATCATAGCATTCATAGTCAATAAACGCTTCATTCATGTTAAATGACAGTTTTTTTAGCAGCTCAAAATCATAGTTCATCGAAAATATCGGTTCGTATTTTTTTTCATTAAGCTCATAAAAAGAGCCTTTTTCGGCCTCCGGTATGAGCTTGAAGGTCGCTTCAAAAACCCTTTGCAGGAAGCTCCTTTTGCTTAATCGATGCGCATCATCCAGCGAGTCAATAATATACGAGACCTTTTTATCAAAAAAACTGTTGTTTTCCGAACTGTACTTTATCTGTCCTGTGTTTTTGCAATCTGACATAAATCGGATAGTCTCTTTCAACGATATCCCTCCAAGAAGCTTATGTAATAATAATATCATATTCTGTCATTTTTTGTACTGTTATTAAGTTTATAACTAAATAGGCTTTATATTAGCTGGAGGGCATTTATCCCGGGAGAAACAGTAAAGCACTGCATTCTATGAATACAGTGCTTTACTGTTTTTATCATATTCCGTTCCAACTGTTCCAAACAGTCTCATCGTTGTATTTTTTTCTGCCGCTAAAGCCTTTACCGTCAGGGTTCATGGTAAATTCAAATATACCTGTTCTATCACCTTCAACAAAGTTACCCTTAAATATATTGCCTGTTATTGCACCTTCCAGAGTGAATTCGCCATCACCATATACCCCTTTTAGCATACCCTGCTCTCCACTGATTATAAGCGAACCACGATCCGTCATCCATAAGCCTTTGAAGGACTGTGAAGCTGCAGAAGGCTGTGCCGGCATCATCTGCATATTGCTGCCCGCAGTTCCGGGGTTTGCGGTTATATTTGCGGCAGGATTCTGCATATTACCTGCAAGGCTCAAATTATTGCCAAGAGTATTTGCAATGTTGGCTGCAGGGTTTACTACAGGGTTTATTACACTATCCTGTAAAGAAACCACAGCATTTTGCCTGGGCAGATTGGCTTCCTCTCTCACTCCTGCAAGTGGATCATAGCTTAAACCCTTTATTATTCCATCATGTTCTATTGTTATGGAAAAACCTAATCTCAGGTTATCACCCACATCTTTAAAACTGTAGCTGCTGCTTGAGCCCTTTCGTAATCTTCCAGGCAGAGAGCCCTTTAGTGAGCCGGATGTACCGGTTTCACTGCCCGGGGCGGCCTTTTGAGTCTGGATCAAACCACCAACCAGGGTAGATAATTTCACATCACCGGTATAAGCTTTTGTTGACTTACTCATTGTGTTTTTTATTGTACCGTTTATATCATTTCCCTCTGTTGAATATTTCAGCTCCAATGTGCTCAATGTGGGAGTATATTCCATTTGTTCCCTGGGAAAATCAGTCCCTTCAATTGTAAGCCTCGGATATATCCTATCTCCTCCAACTAGATCAGCTGATAATGAAATCACACCCTGGGATACATTTACAGGCAATACCTTCTCAATGGAATCCCTGACAAGAACGATATCCATAGGCCCAGTATAGCTTCCGGAGACCTCTCCTGTTATGATATCATTGAATGCATCGGCATCTATAGTAATACTTTCAAAGGGAACCTTGGCATATCCAAATTCATAGTTTCCCACATAAGTCCACAGTGCTATACTCTCATGAGGTTTATATACATTGAAGGACACATAATCCTCCGGTCCGAGGGGAAGGCTGAGTGAGAACTTACCCTGCCCATTGGTCAATACCTTTTGAATTTCACTGCTGCCGTCCTTTCTTTTTATATTGACATTTACCTCCCCTGAGTATGGTCCGCTGGAGGTTGTGGCAGTTCCTTCTATTTTATCAGTATACGCATCAGCTTTTCCTGACAGCTGTACGGCTATACGATTAGGCACAATGTTGGTCGTATCCCCCACCCATGTCAGATGGTCATCCTCCAGCCAGGTATGTATATCGCCATCATAAATTGCTCTACCGTTGACCGTAGCTCTCAAATATGCACACTTCCATCCGCCACCCAGTATCCCGTCGCTTTCTTTTGTGAGGAATACCTTCCTGATATTTCTGATAGGGAGATTTGAGGAATTAACAAACAGGTAGTAATAGTCATTGTCTCCCCTCTCAAAATCGTTATATAGAGATTTATCCAACACCGGGCTTTTCCACTGGGTCCCATCCTCCAATATTATTCCAAACCAAATATCATCATCGGTACCTGCATCCTCTGCATCGGATGTCCTTATCTGGACAGTTAGGGTACCAATTGATCTTCCATCCTGATGATAGGCATCCAGATTCCATTCATCGGAAAAGCCGCTGTATATGCCCCTTTCTGCATCCTGCAGCAGTCTTACAGACATTGCCCTGGCTTCAGAATAAGACCTATTTAGCCTTTCCACCCTCGTCATACCGGCAAAAGGTCTTCCGCTGGGGACCTTACCCCCGCTCAGCTTATCTGAGACTTCCTTGTAGGTATAGTTGTAAACCCAATTGGTGAGCCCTGCGGCTCCGGTATCAAGGTAGATATCTTTGAAGAAGTCCATCCAATCTACATAATCCTCTGTGGAAGGAGACATCCCATAAGTATTTACAGAAGCCTGTCGTGCAAGCTCTATGGCGCCTCTTGAATCAAAGCTCATGAAGGTCCGCTGCATATTGGGAGGGTTGTAGCCCTCATGAGTCGGACTCATGTCCTGATAAAGAAGCTTGTCTGCGTATGCCTCCAGTTTTCCGTGCATTTCCTTGGTATCCGGATTGTCCAGATATACTCCATTGACTTCCGGGTCAGGATTTACAAAAACTCCATGGCAATATAGATCCCCCACTGCATGGGTAACCCAGCCGGCAGCCCAGGCTATCTTTTTTTCATCACCAGATTGGAGTGCCAGGCGAAGCTGCTCTGAAACAAAACTGCCTACCTGTTCATAATGATACCTCTCGAACCATGGCGCCCTATCCAACACGATAGCCGCTGTGTTCGCAGGTATGTCAGGCCCCGTTGCACCCCAGGCAACAATGTTGGGATATTTTTGCATAGCTCTTCTAATGACACTGCTCTCCGGAAGTGCCGCGGCCACATCAGCAGAAAGCACTGCATGGGCGCCTGCCTTGTAGGCATGAACTTCCATAGGCTGCAATAACATTGTTGAAATCATTAGGATAACAATCACCTTGCATAATACATTCCTTGGTTTCATAATAATGTCATCCCTCCTGTTATATGTGACATGACTAAAGAATTCTACAGTAAGTATATCACTATCTATGTAATGACTCTTTCATATTATTGACTTCTTTCATATTATTGCTGATATCAATGCTTCAAGTGGACGATAAAAGGCTGGTTCCCAATTATGAGAACCAGCCTTGATTTAAGTATCCGAATCAATTCCTGATCAATTTCCACATCAATCCTGGCGGATCGATCTGCACTTTGTTTTGCATAACAAATTCTTTAGTTGTTTCCCCGATCTGGATAGTCAAGGTTGCGACATCTGTGCCTGGGGCAGCAGGCAATTTTACTTCCAGGGGGGTAATCGAATAGGCTACTTTCATGCCAGGATATCCGAATACCTGTATTGGCTCGTTTACCACCAAATCACTTTCCGTATGCCAGGGAGTAGTAATTTTACCGAACCCGTTTGCTGGTGGTGTAAGTGGGAATAGTTTGAACTGTGGACGAACCTGGTTCAATATCTGAGCATTTGCCTCAAGAGCACTTTTGAGGTTTTCATTGTCCTTCCTACTGCCCAAAACAGCGGCAAGTATATAGTGCTTCTCACTTCCATTTACTACCGGTGCGGCTGATACAAAGTTACCGCCGGCTATTACTCCAGAACCTGTTTTGATCCCAACTATGCCATCTTTGCCTAACATTGAATTTACATTATAAACTTTTCCGGCAACAGGCAGAATGGCTTGAGGCATGGCGACAATTTCGCGGAATACCGGATCCTGCATTGCTGCCTGTGCTATTTTGATTTGATCTGCAGCATTGCTCACTGTACCCTCATTTGCCCCACTGGCATCTGCATAGTGCGTATTGGTCATGCCCAAAGCTTTGGCAGTTTCATTCATCTTAGCAACAAATTCTTCATCCGTCCCCGCCACCCAGCGGCCTAGTGTTTGGGCAATATTGTTTCCGGAGGGTATCATCAAGCCTTGTAGAAGCTGCTTTTCCGTAAGCTTTTCTCCCAAAGTGACTGGTAAATATGAATGATTGTTTTTTATAGCGTATTTGTAACCCTCCACATCCTCAGCGGTCATGGTCAAACTTGGTCCTTCCTCCCCGGGCTGCAGCGGATGGACTTTAAGTGTTAAGTAAGCAGTCATTACTTTTGCTACGCTGGCAATTGGAATAGAAGTTTGGTCCGAAGAGGCAGCTATCACACCAAAAGTATCAGTCCCAACAGCAGACTGACTTTGATCAGGGAAGGTAACCGCCAGTTCTCCAGGCAAAACAATATTTTTTGCTGTTGTTGTGATACTAACTGATGGAATCGGACTACTGAAACGATAAGCGCCCAATATGCCCAATCCAACAATTGTCAGCACAATAATAGATACAATAACCACCTTTAGTGCAGTGGCATTAGCTTTTGATGGTTTTGAAGTTTCAGACATAGTAACCTCCATTATTTTTTGTAAAGCTCAATATACTACATTGGAACAAACATAGCAAAATATGTGTCATTGCTCCAACTCTAACAAGTAAACGATCCCCCCCAAACAAATATATTCCTACATCAGCTGACTTCGATGATGGACTGTAATGCTGTCCACCTACCCGACGACAGGCTCTATCATAATTTCTTGCTTCAATGCCTGTTTTCCTGCCAAATCGGACTGGTTGATACTGGAATATCATTCTGTTGGAATTATTTATTAATCATAATAGTAAGTGATACAAATCACTTACTATTGTTTGTTATTCATTTACAATGTATTTATGAAATACAATAAAGAGGAGAACCGATTATGGAAAAATATCTGAATATGGAGATAAAAAAAGTGATAACAGAGTTCCCACGGGTAGGAGCTATTCTAAGCGAATATGGGATTGGCTGTGTTACCTGCAGTGTTGGTACTTGCCTTGTTAAGGACATTATAGACATTCATAATGTACCAAAGGATATAGAAGCTCAACTGATGAAAAAACTGGAGGCGGCTTTGAATGATCAGGATGTGCCGGAGGAAGCAGCTTCACAGGTCTTTGAAATGCAGGCTGTAAGAGATATCACTTATTCTGAGCCGATACAAAAGCTAGTGGATGAACACAAGCTGATCAAGAAGTTTTTGGCTTTAGTGCCGGACTTATGTGAGACTATTCAAAAGGACCTACAAGGTAGCAGGGAGATCATCCTCCAGTCTGTAGATTTCATCAGGCAGTTCGCGGACAAGTACCACCACGCCAAGGAGGAGGATATTCTTTTTACCTATGTCAAGGACAACAGGGATATAGTAAATGTCATGCTTGAGGACCACAAGAAAGGCAGGTACTATGTGAAATCAATACTGCTGGGGCTGGAGACAGAGGATGCTTCATATATAACCTACAGTCTGAAGCACTATAGGGAGCTTCTCACTGAGCATATCAAGAAAGAAGATGAGATATTGTATCCATGGATAGAAAGATCCGCTTCCGCTTCAGATATTGAAAACCTGGGAGCTGAATTTGACAAGGTGGATTCAGGCTTTGGTGAAGATTTCACGAGAAAATGGCAGGCCTTTGTGAATGGTATTATTGTGTCATAACAAAGATTCTATACAAAAGAAGAATACGACAGTGTCGCATTCTTCTTTTTGCTGTAAAATCCCTATAAAAATACTTTAACATCACTAATCTTTATAGCTCGAATGGTATACTATTGACTTCAGATAAGTTGCCGGCAGCATCTGCTACAACAAGATGCACCTTATAAGCCTTAGAACCTGCCAAACCGGTCATAATGACCTCCTGAAAACCCGTAAATACGCCTGTTCCTTTGCATAAAGCTTCACCCTGAGTTATTATTGTTGCTTCATCAGGATCTGGAGCACTATCGAGATATACAAGATAATAATATCTCGCTGATCCTGTAATTATAATGTTCAATTTTGAGGTACTGGGTACTACAAAAGCGTCGCTTATTATCGGTTCTGTTCTGTCTATTATTACTTCTCTTGTGGTAATTGCTTGAGTATAACCTGATTTGCCCGCTGTTATGGTAATTGTATATGTGCCTTCATCAAAATCTCCAAAAGACAGGTTGTATAATCCCGGCTCCACTACGGATAAGGCTTCACTTAGAGAATTGTTATTGCCATATACTGCTTCAACCACACTGTCTACAGGATCAACCGAAAATTCCAGCAAATTGTCATCCATA
>CAZNMO010000099.1:0-17526 GCA_964574195.1 uncultured Clostridiaceae bacterium
GGTTTTTATACATTGATATGCCTGGTTATATTCATGCTTTTCAGGGCAAAGGCCGGTAGAGCAATACTTGCAGTAGGAGAGAACGAAAGCTTTGCAAGACTTTCTGGTATAGATATCAAGAAGACAAGACTTAAGGCTGTCATCCTTTCAAATATTATAGCCGGGCTTGGAATATGTGTATATGCCCAGGCATATGGCTTCCTGGAGCTGTATGACGCACCGCTGTCCTTCACCTTTCCCTCGGTATCTGCAATGCTGATCGGTGGGGCTACAGGGAGAAAAGGCACAATATTTGAGGCGGTGCTTGGCACATATTCCTATCAGACCATATATCTGCTCTCGGTGCCTATAGCAAACGCACTGCTGCTTCCGCAGATGTCGGAGATCCTAAGGATGCTCATAACAAATTCGATAATATTGTATGCACTCCTGAGGCCGCAGAAGAGGAGGGAGGAAGCATGAGTAGAAAATTGAAGGCGGAATATGTGGTTCCCCTTGTGTTCTCAATGCTTTGTGTGATCTGCTTCATATATGCCGGCGTGAGTCTTACCTTTCTTGTAAATCAGGTAATGCTGAGGTTCATCAGAAACGGGATAATGGTTTTGGCATTGATAATACCCATAATGGGGGGACTGGGACTCAATTTTGCAGTTGTAGTCGGCGCTATGGCCTCACAGATGGCTTATTTATTCGTTTTGAATTCTAAAATCTGCGGTTCCATTGGATTCCTGCTTGTTATACTCCTGAGCATAATACTCTCGATAATGTTCGGCCTGTTTGTCGGCAAGGCCATGAACATAGCAAAGGGAAGAGAAATGATAACCTCGATTATTATCGGCTTCCTTGCAAACTACATATATCAACTGATCTTCATGGTCGGTTTTGGTACAGTGATACCGGTAAACAACAAGGAAATAGTGCTGGCAAACGGCATAGGAGTAAACAATATGGTAGACCTGGCGCCTTTCAAAGGCAGCCTTGATAAGCTTCTTGCAATTAAAATCGGTGCAATTGACATACCACTGCTTTGGATATTAATAGTATTGATTTTCTCATACCTGGTCTATTATATATTAAACACAAAGCTTGGGTATAAGATCAGGGCAATAGGGATGAGCATGGAAAAATCTGCTGCAGTTGGTATAGATGTAAACAGCATAAGGGTAATTGCTCTTGTCATATCAACGACTTTAGCAGCTATAGGACAGCTGATTTACTTGAAAAATATGGGAGTTATGAATGTATATACAGGACATTTGAATACTGATACATTTTCCTGCGCTGCCTTACTTGCGGGAGGCGCTACAATCAAAAAGGCTTCGGTAAGGAATGCCCTGCTCGGAATAATACTGCTGCACACACTTTTCATACTTTCTCCGCTGGCGGGACAGAACGTATTCAACAATGTCTCTCTTGGGGAATATTTCAGGAGCTTTATTGCTTATGGGACGATAGCCTTTGCACTGATAATGAATATGAAGCATGAGGATCCGGTATAAGCTCAGAAATAGAGCTGTGGTAGTCAAAAACTTATTAAAGTGCCGTATACCATAACTGTCATCAGTAATGCTGATAGGGTTGGCGTACGGCACTTTTTTTCTTTATATTGAAATAAACATATGAAAAGGGATGAATTAACGGTTAATCTCATAAGAGAAATTACTGTCATAGGCTTTCACTGGCTGCAGTCCCGCTCAGACAAATGCACCTGCAGACAATTCGGAAGCAGCTGCATCTGAAACCAAGGAACTAAAGAAAGTTGTTATTTCTGAATTCAGAGGAATATAATCCGGTACATCATACAAGTAGGGGAAGCAGAGCTGAAAGCAGATGTATTATTCGATAAGGTGAATTTCTTTGATATAAATGAACAGGCATACTTAAAAATTAAGACGGAGCACATAATTCAGTAATAGGCATAGAAAAAGACGGTGGTGAAGAATTACTTGGGGGACAGGATATGATTGCCTGTCCATTTTATTTTGCTGTCTTAGTCACATAAGATTTTCAAAATACTATTGACATGAAAATAATACCATGTTAAACTGAACGTGTTCAGAACGTGTTCAATCAAGGAGGAGATTTATAATGAATGATACTGATGCAAGAAACCGGCTGCTTATGGCAGCCATGGAAATACTGCAGGAGGAGCCTGATGTAAGTAAGATCACCGTAAGAAGGCTTGCTGAAAAAGCAGGCGTAGGAATAGGACTTATAAACTATCACTTTCAGTCAAAGGATAAGCTGATGAATGAGGCAGTGGGCATCTCAATGACACAGATGGCTGATGAGCTGTGGAATATGGATAAATCAAATGAACTGGAGCCGGTGGAGTTTATCAAGTATACGCTCAAGAAGCTCTCGAGCTTCGCACTGAAATACAGCAAGTTGACCAGGATATCAGTTTCCTATGCACTGCTGCAGGGTGAGATGGATGCCGAAATGTACCTGCTTCCATCCTTAAGGAATATATATGGGAGTACTAAGAGTGAAAGTGAACTGAGGTTGATTGCCTTTACACTGATCAAAACAATGCAGGCGATGTACCTGAGGGCGGATGCCTTTCTCAGATTCTCAGGCATCGACATAATGGATGAACAGCAGATGGATGGATCTATAGACATGCTGGTAAACAGCATAATAAGGGATTAGGAGGTAAATGGATATGAAAATGCTGCTAATGATATCAGCAATTATCACCGGGCTTCTTTTGTTTTCCACAACCGTATGCGGCATGTGGATAAGTAAACAGGATCTGAACCCGGCTGAGTACGCAAGTTCAATAAGCTTTCATGGCAACATAGCCCTTGCAACGGCGCTGTCCGGCATGGTGCTGGTGGTACTGGTCATAATTAGTTTGAAAAGACTGGCATAATTAAGGAGAGTGTGTAATATGAAGGTCCTCGCAGTTATTGCAAGCCCTCAGGGGAAAGGGAATACTTTCAGAACAGTAAGGTCTGTTGAAGACAGATTGAAGGCTGTGGATAATACAATGGAATTTGAATACCTGATACTGAAGCATATGGACTTCCAACTGTGCAAAGGCTGCTACCAGTGTCTTGCCAAGGGGGAACAGCATTGCCCCATAAAGGATGAAAGAGCTCTGGTGGAGGAGAAGATGAATAGCTGCGATGGTTTTATATTTGCCTCTCCGGTATATAATTATAACATGTCCTGGATGGCCAAGAATTTCTCCGACCGTTTTGCCTATATAAGCCATAGGCCCCGTTTTCACGGCAAGAAGGCAATGGTCGTTGCATCCACAGGAGCAGTGGGGCTGGGTTTTACCCTTTTTACACTGAAGTTTCCCATAATGATATGGGGCTTTGATGTGGTTGCAAAGTTGGGCGTTGCCTGCAGTCCCGGCAGGTTCAGCGAAAAACAGCTGAGGGAGATGGAGCAGAAGCGGGAAAAGGCTATTGCAAAGGCTTCAGATAAATTCTATAATTCCCTTATAGGGAAAAAGAAGCCAAAGCCCGGAATATTCAGTGTTTTCGCCTTTATCATGCAGAAGGTGTCCTTCGCCAGTGCGGATAAGGATAATGTGGACTACCTGTACTGGAAGGAAAAGGGCTGGCTTGAGCCTGGAGCCTATTACTATTGTGATGCAAACATAGGGCCGGTTAAGCGGTCGATTGCTTGGCTCACCTCAAAAATAGCCCTTGCGGATATGTACCGGCCGGAGGGTGCTAAGAGGGAAGACACTGGTCTGTAAAAAACAATGGGAGGAATTATTTTGAAATATAGATGCCTGGTGCTGGACCATGACGATACGGTAGTGAAAAGCACTCCGGATATACACTACCCCTCCTTTGCGGAAGCTCTGAAGGTATTGAGGCCGGGCAGCAAGCCACTTAGCCTGGAGGAGTTTGTCTCATACTGCTTTCAGCCCGGCTTCGGGGAGTTGTGCAGGGACATATTGAAATTCAATGATGAAGAGATGGAATATCAATACAGTGTATGGAAGAGCGGTACAGAAAAGGTGCCTGATTTCTATCGGGGTTTTCCAGAGCTTATAGTTGATTTTAAACGAGCCGGAGGTATTATAACTGTTGTCTCACATTCGGAGAGGGAGATCATTGCACGGGACTACAAGCTGAAGTGCGGTATGGAGCCGGATCTTATATTTGGATGGGAACAGGAGGAGCAAAAGAGGAAGCCCAGTCCCTATCCAATGCTTGAGATAATGAAAAGGCTCGGCCTTGAAAACAGTGAAATGCTGATGGTTGATGATCTGAAGCCGGGACTGGATATGGCAAGGTGCTGCGGAGTAGACTTTGCATCTGCCGGCTGGTCACATATAGTTCCCGAGATAAGAGAGTATATGAAGCAGAATTCGGATTACTATTTGACAACGGTAGAGGAACTAAGAGAATTGGTGCTAGCCTGAAGAAGCTGTTGAAAAAGCCGGCGGATCCTTAGGATCCGCCGGCTTATATATTAAGAGAGGTTTTATTAGTAGTTGTATACCAGGCTAACTGAAGCTCTGATCTCCAATTCTCCTGAAGATATTGCAGTAGCTGGTGCAGCTTCATTTACAGCCATCACCTTGTCCATTGCAGAGTATATTACTGGAGGGTTGTAGCCTCCGCCTGACTCATTTACCTGTGAAGGCAAGCCTATTTTGATACCGAATTGCTTTGCCAGTACGTCAGCCTTTGCCTTTGCTTTGGTGGTTGCGTTCTCCAGAGCCTTCAGGTAGTACTTGTCGGGGTCAGCTACTGTGAAACGGATGTTGGATACTGTGTTTGCACCATTTGTAGCCACAGCGTCGATAACTGTTCCAACCTTTGAGATATCTCTTATTGTGACTTCCAGAGTGTTTATCACCCTGTAGCCTGTTATATATGAACGCTGGTCCTTTTCGGAATAAGACTCTATAGGGTATATGGTATACTGTGACGTCTTGATGTCTGCTTCAGCGATCTTGCTTTCCTTGAGAAGCTTCATCACTTTATCCATCTTTGCTGCGTTGTCCTGCTGGGCGACCTTTGAGCTGGTATTTTCAGTCTGCACGCCCACATTGATGATGGCCATATCCGGCTTTACCTTTACAGAGCCTTCAGAGCTGACTGAGATGGCCTTCTGCGGGGCTGGAGTCCCTTCAGCATTGCTGATCATTGTAAAACCTCCTGCTATTGCGCTTATAGAGAATACAAAGGTCAATGCCAATATCAACATTATTTTCTTACTCATTTTGTTTACCTCCTGATTTATTATTTGTATTGTGTCTGTTTATATCCTTAAGACGCAATCTGATCAGGATAAGTTCCAAATATGGTTTGTTGTTTTATAAATACCCATATGGGCACTTTTATGAGTATTTAGTGCCTGCCTATTTCCTTACTGCTGCAGCCCTGCAGATTTCCCTGAAGCTGTTGCGGTCGGTTGCACCGACCTTCTGATAAATATTTTGGATATGCTTTTTTACAGTTGATTCACTGATATAAAGCTGGGCAGCAATCTCTTTGTTGGAGACGTCCTCCAAAAGCTTCAATCCCACATGGCATTCCCGGCTGGTGAGACCCAGCTCCCGGAATACCTGCTCGGGAATGATCACAGTTGTCAGTTCCTGATCTGCGGTGATGTGCCTGCTTTTTCCCTGTACACTGAAATCATTGAATACCAGGTTCAGCACCATATATATCATGCTGCCGTAAAGCATGGGCAGAAGGGCTTCGGTCAACTGTCTGCGTGCAGCGTCAGAGGTGCCTCCTGAGGAGGTAAAGGAAAGCAGCGACATCAATGTAGTCAGGAAGCTTGCAAAGATCAGGTTCCATCTCAGGCTGGCAGACAGCTCCTCCTTTGAAGCCCCTTTGATATGCTGTGAAGCGGTCAGTATAAGCATCCCCAGTATTACCGAGAGGAAGGGTCTCGGCTTGATCAGACGCAGCCAGTCAAAGTCAAACAGCATGGTTATGACTGCAAGATAGCCAAACAAGCCTGCTGCCTTAGCCCATTGATTTTTCATGGGAATCTCCCTCATCCAATGTGATCAGTATGGCTTTTACCTTGGCTTGTACAGGCATCAGTATAAGAATAAACAGAATGGAATAGAACAATGTAAGCAGTGCTACAGCCAGATTAGGGCCAAATCTGCTCAAAGTGCTCAAGCTCGATGCAAGACCTATTATGCCGATCAGACTTCCTAATATGCCTGAAAGCAGGAACAGCCTTACGGCAAGCTTAAGAGCAATATCTGTCTTTCTCAGCTCCAGTAGTGAACAGGTGTTGACCTTTTGCCTCATTATACTGAAGCCTCGGAGAAAATCCATAAACAGCCCTGACGCCATTAGCATGGGGATGCAGAATGCCAGTATAGCTATTATACTTGGCAGGTCGACAAATGCTGTTGGAGTTCCTGAAACAATGGTGGTGCCGGCCAGGATAGTAATAAACACGATCAAACCTATAAAATACATATCTTATACCTCCTTGAAGATGTTAAAATAATGTATACCGGTATACTCACATAATAGTACAAGCCCCTGAAAAAGACCATACTCCCTGGGGGAGTATTTTGGTATCAGTTCATTTTATGGTACAATTATATATTTTTTCGTATTGTTTGGAAAATTCCATTAAGTTACTATGTAAACATAAAAGAAAAGGGGGATGTTTTAATGAAAAAGTACCTTGCTATAATTCTTGCTGTAATGATAATCTTCTCAGTAACAGGCTGCGCACCAAAGACGGCAGAAACACCGGCAGCTGCAGAACCGACAGCAGCACCTGCCGCCAGCGAACCAGCATCAAAATCTCTGGTAGTATACTGTCCTCATCCGGTAGAGTTTATAAACCCTATAATTGCAGAATTTGAAGCCAGCACAGGAATACAGGCAGAAGTCATAACTGCCGGTACCGGTGAATTGCTCAAGAGAGTCGAGGCTGAACAGGCAAATCCCCTAGGAGATGTTTTCTGGGGTGGCTCACTTTCAACCATAACTCCAAAAGCCGACCTGTTTGAAAACTATACGTCAGCAAACGAAGCCGCAGTTTTGGAGGATTGCAAAAATACAGAAGGTATGATGACAAGATTTACTGTTATACCGAGTGTAATCATGATAAATACAAAGCTCATAGGCGACATCGAAGTAAATGGCTATGAGGATGTACTGAACCCGGCATTGAAGGGTAAAATTGCTTTCGCAGACCCGTCAAAATCCTCATCTTCCTTTGAACACCTGGTGAATATGCTTTATGCAATGGGCAACGGTAATCCGGACAATGGCTGGGAGTATGTACAAAAGCTCAGCAAACAGTTGGATGGAAAGCTTCTTTCCGGTTCATCCGCAGTTTATAAGGGAGTAGCGGACGGAGAATATACAGTCGGCCTTACCTTTGAAGAAGGCGCTGCAAAGTATGTCAAGGATGGAGCACCTGTAAAGGTCGTCTACATGGAAGAGGGTACAATATCCAAACCGGACACAGTACAGATAATCAAAGGCGCAAAGAACATGGAAAACGCCAAGAAGTTCATTGACTTTGTAACCAGCAAGGAAACTCAGACCTTGATCACAAATGAACTTTGCAGACGTTCAGTAAGAGGTGACGTACCTGCAGGAAACGGTTTGACCCCAACCAGCGAGATAAAGCTTATAAAGGATGATCCTACAGTAGTTAATCCTAACAAGCAGGTTTGGCTTGATAAGTTCAAGGATATATATACAAGCAATTAATGATCTTAACAAAATAAATCTTGTTATAAGCTCACAACAAAATACACGGTTGTGAGCTTATATTATCGGAGGGTATGGAATGAGTGTTGGAATCAGTATTGAAAATGTGGTAAAAAGATATGAAAAATTGACAATAATACCTGGTCTTTCAATAGAAATAAGGAATGGTGAATTCTTCACCCTGCTTGGTCCTTCCGGCTGCGGCAAAACGACCTTGCTTAGAATGATAGCGGGATTCAACACCATAGAAGGGGGCAGCATAAAGTTTGATGGCAATGTAATAAACGACATACCTGCCCATAAGAGGAATATTGGTATGGTCTTTCAAAACTATGCAATATTTCCCCACCTTACGGTAAAGGAGAACGTAGAATATGGGCTGAAGCTGCGCAAACTGCCCAAGGCGGAGCTTGAGGACAAGGTTGCAGAGATACTGAAAACCGTCAGGATAGAAGATTTCAAGGATAGACTTCCCGACAGGCTTTCTGGGGGACAGCAGCAGCGTGTGGCACTTGCCCGTGCAATAGTAATACACCCCAGTGTACTGCTTATGGATGAGCCGCTGTCCAATCTTGATGCCAAGCTAAGGCTGGAGATGAGAAGCGCCATAAGAGATATACAAAAGGAGGTCGGCATAACAACAGTTTATGTCACCCATGACCAGGAGGAGGCCCTTGCAATATCCGACAGGATCGCGGTGATGAAGGATGGGGTCATACAGCAGTGCGGTAAGCCTACCGATATATATACAAGACCTGCCAATGTATTTGTTTCAACCTTCATAGGCTCTTCGAACCTGTTGAGGGGAACCATAAGCTTTGCGGGCATCGACAGGTATGTGGTATTTGGCGATGGTTACCGGGTACTGATGAATAATCTGTCGGACACTGTGACAGATGGACAAAAGGTAGTGGTTTCTGTGCGACCGGAGGAGTTCTCAATTGGAGCAACAGGAATAAAGGCCGTTATAAAGTCCGGCACCTTCTTTGGCAGGTACAACAACTATGAGATCCTATTTGAGGAGGGCCTGGTGCTTGACCCTCAGCTGAACTGTGAGCTTACACAGGACCTTGGACACAGCACCGATTATTATGAGAAGGGCGAAACGATCCATGTTGTGCCCAATGCGGCTAAGATCAACATATTTACAGAAGATGGCGGGCAAAGTCTGATCAAGGATGTGAAGAAGTATGACCAGGACTAGATTCAGACTGGATTTTTGGACTATCATAACGATAGTAATTGCACTTTTATTTGCATTATTCCTTGTATATCCGCTGTTCTCACTTTTTGCAAGCAGTTTCAGGGATCCTGCTACGGGGGCTGTCACCTTTGACAACTTCGCGAAGTTTTTCAGCAGGAAATACTACTATAACGGACTGCTGAACAGCTTTAAGGTAACCACCAGTGTGACGATCCTTGCAGTGATCATTGGTGCTCCGATGGCCTATATAATGAATGTATTCAAGATTAAAGGCAAGGGCCTGGTAGAGATACTGGTCATAATTTCAATGCTTTCTCCACCCTTTATCGGTGCATATTCATGGGTGCTTCTGGGCGGAAGGAGCGGAGTCATCACGAAATTCTTTGAGACCACCTTCGGCATACAGATGCCAACAATATATGGTTTTACCGGGATATTGCTCGTCCTGACGCTTAAGCTGTACCCGTTCATATACCTTTATGTGTCCGGTGCCTTGAAGAAGATAGACGTGTCGTTGAGTGAAGCTGCTGAAAGCCTCGGCTGCAGCCCTGTAAAAAAGGTAGTAACTGTCATTCTTCCGCTTATACTTCCTACTCTGCTTGCAGGAGCACTGCTGGTATTCATGAACGCTCTAGCGGACTTTGGAACTCCAATGCTTATAGGTGAGGGCTACAATGTAATGCCGGTACTGATATATTCCGAGTTTATAAGTGAGGTCGGCGGCCAGGCGAACTTTGCGGCGGCAATGGCGACCATTATGGTAATAATAACTGCTGTATTGTTTATGGGTCAGAAATATGTGGTCAACAAGAAATCCTACACCATGAGCTCCCTCAGGCCGATACAGGCAAAGGAGATAAAAGGGGCAAAAAGTGTAGCGGCGCACCTGTTTGTTTACGGAGTTGTTTTCCTGTCGATCATACCGCAGCTTACAGTTATATACACATCCTTTCTGAAGACAAGAGGAGCGATGTTTACCTCGGAATTTTCACTCAAGAGCTATCGAACTGTGTTCCAGAATCTTGGCAAGTCCATTGCAAATACTTATTTGTACGGCTTGATTGCCATTGTGCTTATAATCCTTCTGGGAATATTCATAGCCTATTTGTCCACCAGAAAGCGAAACCTGGTTACTTCGATCATAGATACCATAACAATGTTCCCATACATCATTCCGGGCTCAGTACTAGGTATCACACTGCTTTTGGCTTTCAACAGAAAACCTTTGATACTAAGCGGGACATTTATTATAATGGTAGTGGCATTCGTTATAAGAAGACTGCCCTACACCCTGCGTTCAAGTGCAGCAATATTATATCAGATAAGCCCAAGTATGGAAGAGGCCTCAATAAGCCTGGGCTGTTCTCCGGTAAAGACCTTCTTCAAGGTCACGGCAATAATGATGCTGCCGGGAGTTATGGCGGGAGCTATACTCAGTTGGATCACCGTAATAAATGAACTAAGTGCATCTGTCATACTATACACTGGTGGTACAAGGACAATGTCTGTATCTATATACACAGAGGTAATAAGGGCCAGCTATGGTACGGCAGCAGCACTTTCGACGATACTGACGGTCACGACCATAATATCATTGCTGATATTCTTCAAGCTTTCAGGAAGCAAGGATGTCAGCATATAGGAATATTTTCATATATACCAAGGGGGAGAAAAATGAAAAAGTATGAAGGCTACCTTATTGCATCGGACCTGGACGGTACATTGATCAATTCGGAGCAAGGAATATCAAAGCAGAACATCGATGCAATAGCTTCGTTCATCAGGGAGGGAGGCTTGTTCGCTATTGCCACCGGAAGGACAGAGCTTACAGCCATGCCTTTTATGGAGCAGATGCATGTCAATTGCCCCTGCATATTATACAATGGAGCGGCAATCTACGATATCAAAAACAACACATACAGGAAAGCACATTTCCTGGACAAAAAGCTGCTGTTGGGGCTGCTGAAGGAAATACTTGGGAGGTTCCCAAAGGTATGCATGCAGATATTTGTTCATGGCAATATTTACATTGTAAGCGGCGAGGAAAATATGGACCCCCTAGTGTTAAAGGAAAAACAGCTGTTTGAATATATTGGCATAGATGAGATCGTTGAAGAGGATTGGGTGAAGGTTCTGTTGAACGACACCAACCAGACCCTCCATGAGATACAGCAATTTATCAAGGACACGATCCCCGCCGGATTGATACATAGCGTTTTTTCAGCAGTCACCTACCTTGAGCTTTTTGCATGGGGTGTGACAAAGGGAAGTGCCCTTGTGGACCTGATGGAGCTAAAGGGAATCGAGAGAAGAAAGACAATTGCCATAGGGGATTACTGCAATGATATCGAGATGATACGGACAGCAGGTCTCGGAGTTGCCACAGCCAATGCCCATCCTATGCTGAAGGAGGCGGCTGATATCATGACCGTTACTAACGATGAACATGCCTTAAGCAAGCTGATAAGCGAAATACTTCCGACATATGCAGGCACGCTGGGGGAAAAGAAGGATTTCCATAGTACAAAGACAAAAGGCAGCTTCATAAAGATACCTGTGTAATAACAGGACTTGAAAAATCCATGACTGATGATCAGTCATGGATTTTTGTTATCGGCTCTTCTGGATTATGCAGCCCTGGGATTTTATAAACTCAGTGGGTGTGTTGCCGGTATATTTTTTGAATACATTGCAGAAGTGCTTGTATTCACTGAAGCCTGTCAGTTCTGAGACCTCGTATACCCTGTATTTACCCTCGTTGAGAAGCTCTATGGCCTTCTGAACCCTGTATTTATTAAGAACATCGAGGAAGGTCTGGTCGGTCATATCCCTGAATTTTCTGCTCAGGTAACTTGTGCTGACACATAGCTCGTTGGATATGGACTCGATGCTGATCCGTTTGCTGTAATCCTGCTTTATCCGCTTCAGGGCTTCGTCTACATAATAATTGTGCTCACTGTCGGATAGAATGAAAACATCCAGATCTACAAGCTTTTGCTCATCCAGGGTCTTAGCCTTGTCCAGCAGGTTATTGAGGACCTTTTTCTTCATGGAATCCTTGTGTATCCTTCCGACTATATCCGCCAGTTTCTGATTGTCTACCGGCTTAAGAAGATATTCAAACACTTTGAGAGAGATTGCCTGCTTCGCGTATTCGAATTCAGAGTAGCTGGTAAGTATAATACTATAGAAAGAGTTGTTGCTGAGGCCTTTTTCAAGCATTTCTATGCCATCCATCACAGGCATTTTGATATCCGTAATTACCAGGTCAGGTTTATGCGCCTCAATCAGCTTCAAGCCATCCAGTCCGTTGTCTGCATCCCCTGCAACCATACAGTCCATGGAAAGCCAGTCAATGGTATGGACAAGTCCCTTTCTTATGATATCCTCATCTTCAACTATCAGTACTTTCAGCATTTTCATCACTCCTGTTAATTGGTAGAACAAGGCTTACAGAAACTCCTGAGGTTTGCCCCGCCCGGATCTCCAGTCCGTAATCTGCCCCATACATAAGCTGTATCCTCCTATGGACATTAAATAGTCCAATATGAGAGGAACTGTTTTTCTCATACTGTAAAAGCGCCTGAATATTATCAAACTGCTCTTGCTCCATTCCAACACCGTTATCGATAATGTCAATTACCAGCTTACCTCTGATGAAGTTCGCCTTTATGGCCACAAACAATTCCTGCCTGTCACCGAAACCGTATTTTATAGCATTTTCGATAATAGGTTGTATAATAAGCTTCGGTACGATGCAAGTTTCGGCTTCCCTGTCTACCTCAATGCTGTAGTCGAAGCGCCTGCCGAATCGGTACTTTTGGATCAGCAGATAATTCTTCGTATACTCAAGGTCCTCACCAAGGGTCAAGCTGTGGATGTTGTTGTTTATACTGTATCGGAGCAAGGCTGAAAGACTGAGGATAACTTTTTCCACCGCAGGGGGATCCAGCTTTACCATATACCTTATCATCTCAAGGGTATTGAATAGAAAGTGGGGATCAAACTGCGATTCCAGCTGTTTTATTTCCGAAAGTACATTCTGTCTGGCCTTTTCCTTGTTCACTTCTATCAAAGCCTTGATATCCAGAAGCATTTGATTGTAGGATTCTGCAATGATCTGGAACTCATCCCGCGTATTTATGTGCAGGGTTGTATCAAGGTTTCCGTTCTGAACATTATTTATACCCGCAATTATCTCATCGATTGCCCTGGTCTTACTGTCTGCGATCTTACGTGCAGAATAGTACATTGCAAGGGCAAGGGTGATGAACAGTATTATGAGCAGTGCTCCAACCAATGCGAATATTGAAGTTGTATAACCTATTGAGGTAATGGTATATATACTGATATTTCCCCAAAGTATTTGGGATTTTACCAGGTAATAGCTGTCCACGGCAGATTTCACAAACCCTGTTCCTGTGTTGAAGCTGCTGTTTATTTTCCTGAATTTATTTGCGATAAGCTCATTGGTAGTGCATACCACATTGGTATATTTATCCGTTATTGCCGCATCAACAGAGAAATTCCTGCTGATCATCCTGGACAGATCCTCCTCAAAGAGATCAAAGGTTACATAGCCCTTTACGCGGCCGTCCCTTACAATAGCCTTTCCTATGGACAGGACCTGCTTGGAGTTGCTTTCAAAGGAAGGCTTCTCAACAATTGCCTGATAAGGGCTTTCAAGCATTCTTTTGGTCAGTCCCCATGAAAACATGTTTTCCTTCATTGCATATTCGGGAATATTTTTTGTGCTTGCGATGATAGGATTCATATCCTTGTCGAAAATGAAGAAGTTACAGCGTAAATCCTTGGAATTGACGAAAGTATAAAGCCTCTCATATATCCTGCTGGTATCACGGGAGTACACGCTGTCCATAATATTATCCTGGGAAGATATGCTCAAAGCCTCGTCAATATATGAAGCTACGATACTTTCCACCTTTCCGGCTATTTCGTGATTGATGTCGTAATTTTGCTTGATTACTGTCCTGTACCACATGAAAAATGAGAACATGTAGCTTGAGAAGGTGATTATTATTACGGGAATAAGGGCATACAGAGTAAAGGTCTTTCTTATATCATCTTTAAAATGCTTGAACTTTACATTTTCCATAAGCTACTCCTCAGAGAAGGTTATTCAGCTTCCAACAGATATGCCAGGCTGAAGGTCTATATATATATTTTAAAGTAAAGCCAGGGGTTGTACAATCAAAACTATTTTTTTATGTACCTTCTATACCATTAACAGGTATAATATAAAGAAGAATACTGACTGCAGAGTATATTTGAAAAGGGTGATAAGAATGAGTGATTATTATGGAAAGTATCCGGTATATGAGATTTCAGCCTCAAAAATAAAAAGCAATGCTGCCAGGATATATGAACTGTGCAGGAAAAACGGCATAGAGCCTGTTGGGGTAGTAAAGGGCTTCAGTGCCATACCACAGGTGGCGGAGCTTTTTGTTGAGGCAGGCTTCAAGACCCTGGGGGATTCCAGGATGAAGGAGATAATCAGGCTCAGGTCTGCATCACTGGATGCACAGCTTATGCTTATCAGGATACCTATGGTATGTGAAATAGCTGAACTGGTAAGCTATGCGGATTCAAGCCTCAACTCGGAACTGGAGATCATCAGGCTTATCGATGAAGAAGCGGCCAGGCAGGAGAAGGTACATGGTGTTATATTGATGGCTGATCTGGGCGACCTGAGGGAAGGTTTTTTTGGCAGGGAGGATATCCTCAGGGCTGCAATTGAAGTTGAGAATATGAAGAATGTGAAGCTGCTGGGTATAGGAACAAATCTGGGGTGCTATGGCTCCATAAAGCCCTCGGGGGAAAATCTTGGGAAGCTGTGTGAAATTGCGGAGGCAATAGAAGGCTCATTAGGCAGAAGGCTGGATATCATTTCAGGGGGGGCGAGCACATCTCTGTCCCTATTGGTCAACGGCGGCATGCCGGAGAGGGTCAATCACCTGAGGATAGGGGAGGCAATAATCACGTCAAAGGATTTCCCGTACCTTTGGGATATAGAGATGCCTGATATATACAGGGATCCGATGGTGCTTAAGGCGCAGGTGGTGGAGGTAAAGCAGAAGCCAAGCTATCCTGTGGGGGAAATATTTGTGGATGCTTTTGGCAACAGGCCAGTGTATACCGACAGGGGCATGAGAAAAAGGGCTCTCCTGGCTGTAGGCAACAAGGATGTGGGTGACTGCACAAAGCTTAAGCCGAGACAGGAGGGAATAGAGATAATAGGGAGCAGCAGTGATCATCTGATAATAGATATAGAAGATCACAAGGGCGAGATAAAAGTGGGAGATGTATTGGAATTCGATACCTTCTATGCTGCAATGCTCTTTATATGCTCCAGTGATTGTGTGAGAAAAGAAATCGTTGATTGACTTATACAAAATCTGTTTAAGCATCGCTTAAACAGATTTGTGTTACCTTGATTTTCTTTGCGGCGAAACAAATTTTCATTAGCGTTTATTCGCCGCAAATTATCTTGTTTGTTTACTGAGTGTGTGTACTGATCCATTATGGATAAATAATGAGAAGCAAGGGGATGTATAATGTGGGGTTTTTCAATGCCTATAGGGGGCTGCCAAAGAGTATCTATGTAATATTTTTTGCTCAAATGATAAACCGTTTCGGAGATTTTGTACTACCTTTTCTCAGCCTGTTCCTGGTAAAAAGGTTGGGTCTCAGCTACCAGAGCGCAGGAATTGCAGTAATGATAAATTCCCTGGCGACTATCCCCGGTTCCTTTGCCGGAGGTAAAATAGCCGATCATCTGGGGCGCAAGAAGACATATGCGGCTTTCCAGCTAAGTGCGGCAGTATGCTTGTTCATCTGCGCTTTTACGGACAATCCGCAGCTGGTAATTACGCTGGTGTGCCTATCTTCCTTTTTCAACGGTGGAGTACGGCCAATATTCTCTGCGATCATCACCGATGTTTTGCCGGCAGATAAGAGAAAGATGGGTTTTTCACTCTCGTATCTGGGCATCAATCTGGGAGTATCCATGGGTCTCCTGGTTGCAGGCTTCCTGTTCAATCATTACATACCGCTGATATTTATTGGAGATGCTATCACCTCATTGCTTGCTGTACTTCTTGTCATGTTCAATATAAAGGAAAGCCTTCCGGATTATGCGGAGGATAAAGGCATAAACAGCGATGAAAGGATGGAAGAGGGCAATGTCTTTTCGGTTTTGTTCAGAAGGCCAAAGATAGTAGTATTCCTGCTGATAAACATAATACTGAATCTCGTGTATGTTCAGCATACCTTCTCACTTCCCATGATGCTGGACCATGTTTTCGGCAGCAGTGGTGCCGGGATCTTCGGCATCCTGATGAGCCTGAATGCCGTGACTGTAATATCAATGACCATGCTGCTGACTCAAGCCACAAGGAAATGGAAAGCCCTCAGCTCAATAGCTTCCGCAGGCTTTCTTTATGCAGTGGGTTTCGGAATGATCACATTTATTGACTCCATGCCGATGTATGTGCTTTCCACCTTTATCTGGACCTGTGGGGAGATCATGCTGGTAACAAATTTCGGTGTATATATAGCCAATAATACACCCCAGAACTACAGAGCCAGGTTCAATGCAGTGACCTCACTGAGCTGGGGTATCGGAGCCGCCTTGGGTACCTCACTTATAGGAAGGTATATGGACCGCTTCAGCGTGGAGGCTGTCTGGCCGCTATTGTTCTTCCTGAGCTTATTAGGCGGGACAGGGATGTACATGCTGAAGCTGAAGACAGAAAAGCCCGCTGCTGAGATACAGCAGTGCGGAATATCTGAATAGGGAAAATGAACCAACCAGGATATTGGAATTCTGGTTGGTTTTTTAATGAGTAGTAATTCTAATGGGTAATAATAGGTATTGACATAGCAATATTTCAGTAATATAATCATTTTAGTAAACTAGTAATTTAGTAAATTACTAAATAGAAATATAAAGGAGGAAGCAAGATGAAAATACCTACGACACTAAAGCACAAACCGGTCATTGTCTCGGAAAACTATGAGAATGTTGACGGCAGATATGCCTATAATACAGATGCAAAGGGCTTGTCCCTTGGATTGGCACAGTGGAATGACCGGGGAAAGGTGGATGTTTCTGCAAAGGTCTGGAGATACACCGGGGAAAAGTGGTCCAGACAATCAGAGGAACTGCCGCTGCATCGCGTACTTGATCTGGCGATACTTGTCTGCAGAGCGCAGCTGCATTTTCGTGAAGCCTACAGGTATGAGAAGCTGTATGATACAGAAAATCCGGTCATAGACAGGGTAGGCTTACAGGGCGATGCCATGACGGTAGCTGTATGCACTGAAAATGAGAAGATCAATGAAGACATAAAGCTTTTCAGTCAAGCCTTGAGTAACGATGGAGAGCTTATAGGAGAACGCTTGAGCACATTATCAAGATTATTGAAAGAGATGGGTTACTGACAATGGAAACCGGAAAGAAAAAAGTGAACCTTTCGGCATTTCTCGACGATGCCGGAAGGATAATGCGGATCCCGTCGCCAAACAGGACGAAGCTGCCTACACTGGCATATCTGACAGGCAAGTTTGAGGAGGACCGCATATACAGCGAAAAGGAGATCAATGGGATCATCAATGAATGGC
>CAZNMO010000100.1:0-9559 GCA_964574195.1 uncultured Clostridiaceae bacterium
GCATAATCCTTATATGCATCAACTGCTTGCTTCTGTTCAGGAGTAGTTATTTTTTCCACCAGCTCCAGCTCCGGCGCCATTACTACATAGGTTACCCCCATAAGCGTATCGGCTCTTGTGGTGAAGACCCTGAAGGAAAGGTCGGTATCAGCTATTTTGAATTCTATTTCAGAGCCTTCGGATCTTCCTATCCAGTTCCTCTGAATTTTCTTTGTTTTTTCCGGCCAGTCTATGGTATCCAGCTTGTCTAAAAGCTCTTGGGCATAAGCAGTTATTTTGAAGAACCACTGTGTCAGGTTCCTCCTGATCACTTCAGTTTCACATCTTTCACAATGTCCGTCCTGCACCTGCTCATTGGCAAGCACGGTATTGCACTTGGGGCACCAGTTGACAGGAGCCTCCTTACGGTATGCAAGCCCATTCTCATAAAGCTTCAGGAAGGTCCATTGAGTCCATTTGTAATATTCCGGAGAACAGGTCACTACCTCATAATCCCAGTCAAAGGTGGCTCCCATTGCTTTAAGCTGTTTCTCCATGGTTTCTATATTCTTAAGGGTAGAATCCATAGGATGTATACCGGTTTTTATTGCATAGTTTTCCGCAGGCAGTCCAAAGGCATCGAAGCCCATAGGATGAAATACCTCATAGCCCTGCATCCTCTTGATCCTTGCCCAGGAATCACTGAGTCCGAAGTTATACCAGTGACCCACATGCAGGTTTGCTCCCGAGGGGTAGGAGAACATCTCCAGACAGTATAGCTTCTTATCCAGGTTATCCTGATTGAATTTGTAAAGCTTGGTTTCTTCCCATTTCTTCTGCCATTTTAAATCAGTATCCTTTGAATACGGCATAAATAACACTCCTTCCAGTTTAAGAAATTCAATAACAAAAAAATTAAAACTCCATCTCTGCAAGAGACGAAGTTTATCCGCGGTACCACTCTTTTTCGATCCACCGGTCTTTCCGGTTGATCCTCATTATCAACGGCTAAAATAACCGTCTATCCCTATAACGGAGGATGCCGGCCAACCCTACTGCTGCTTCAGGCGGCTGCTCCCGGGCGAGTTCGAGGAATAACTGCCGCCGGTTTCCACCCTCTCCGGCTCTCTCATGGCTCTTCTTCCTTTACTGCTCCCGTTCCCTGCACATATCCATATTTATGATTTATGTTAGCATTTTTCAGTATCCATGTCAATATTTTTGGTACACGGAGGATATTTTGTATTTATACTTATGTACAGGTTTAGTATTCCTTATCCGTTACTATTTAATACAATGATTGGATGACGCGACTTAAGAAAAGAGTGGCAGGCAAAAGATTCTTCGCTGCGCTCAGAATGACGCTTATCTGTCATCCTGAGCGCTAGCGAAGGATCTTGACTTCAAAGCCCTACCCAGTTCGTTCCACGCGCAACGCGTAACGCGAAACCCGCAACAGATTACGCCGCTCCACTATACTCTGAACATATCACTTATATCCTTATCCGTCGCATACTTCTTCCCCTGCCAGGTATCCCTGTCCATCAGCAGATGTTCAATGGCATTGATGACTTCAAACTTCTTCAGGCTCCATTCCGGCCCTATAAGCGTATCTCTTGGGCCGTCCCCTGTAATCCGGTGAATGACCATATCCTCCGGAAGCCTTTCTATGCAGTCGACTACCGTTTCTATGTATTCCTCCATGGACAGCAGTTGGAATTCTCCTCTCCGATACATTTCTTCAAGTCTTGTTTCCCTCAACAGGTGGAGAAGATGAAGCTTTATACCCTGAGTCCCAGTATTGGCAATAAAGTCCAGCGTCTGGAGCATCTCACGCCTGCCCTCTCCAGGCAGCCCCAGTATCTGATGGGTAACGACCTCAATGCGCCGTTTTTTTAGCTCTCTTACCGAATCTACGTACTTCTCCAGGCCATAGCCCCTGTTAATAAGGCTGGCAGTATGCTCATGCATCGTCTGAAGTCCCAGCTCCACCCACAGGTATGCTCTTTCATTGATTTCAGAAAGCAGCTCCAATACATCGTCAGGAAGGCAATCCGGCCTTGTGGCGATAGCAATACCGATAACATCCTCCTGCTCAAGTATTGAATTGTATTTCTCCCTCAATATCTCCACAGGAGCATAGGTATTTGTATAAGCTTGAAAATAGCCGATATACTTGCCTGACTTCCATTTTCTGTTCATCATTGTCTTTACCTCATGAAACTGCTCCGTAAGGTCACGGGCATTTCCGGTAAAATCCCCAGAGCCCCTTGGACTGCAGAAAACGCATCCTCCGGAAGCTGTTCTGCCGTCCCGGTTTGGGCAAGTAAAGCCGGCATCCAATGATATTTTGAATGTTTTCTCTCCAAACCTTTCCCGAAGAAAGTGGTTTAAACTATTATACCTTTTTCCATCCCATATCTTGGCCATCATTATCCACCTTCAAACAGATTTCTACTGTTTAATATATATCTGAAAACTCTATACTTGCCATATCCATATATGCACTTGAGGTTTCCTCTGAGGCGGCAGCTATTTCATCATCCTCTACCAGCCACAGCGGCAGCCTTACAATAAACTCGCTCCCTTTTCCGTATTCACTCTTTACTTCTATGGAGCCGCCATGCAGCTCTGTAAGGGACTTGGCCAGATATAGCCCTATACCACTGCCTTCGCACCTGCGAGTAAATGATTTGTCCACCTGTCTGAACCTTTCAAAGATTATATCCCTCATATCGTCCTGAATTCCTATTCCGGTATCCTTTACGGAAATATAGGCAGCTTCCTTGTCGCTGTATAGAGATACGACTATATCATCACCTTTTTCCGTGAATTTTATAGCATTGGAAAGCAGATTCAGAAGTATCCTTTTAATTTTTTCAGCATCACAGGCAAGCTCTATATTGGTACAGTCTATGTCTACCTTCAGGTTTGCGCCCTTTGCTCTGATAAATCTTGCAGAAGCAGACAACAACTCCTTGACTATCGGAACCAGGTCGTAATTATGATAGTTCATCTCCACAAATCCGGAATCGATCTCAGTGATGTATATCAGATTGTTGAACATCCTTAGCAGCCGGAAGCCGTTTTGCTTCATTATCGATGTATATCTGAGCAATCTGTTCGAGTTTTCTTTGGTATTCCATTCATTTATGACAAGCTCAAAAAGTTGAAGTGTTCCGATTATCACATTAAGAGGTGTTTTTATTTCGTGTGATATGTTAGCAAAATACTCTGTCCTTATTTTATCATATTCCAGCGTATCATTGACAAGCCGTATGTTCTCATCTATTCTACGCTTAAGCTCTTCATTCTTCTTGTTTTCTGATATATCCCTCAGCATACATACAACCGCATTTTCTCCCATAGAAGGTGCTGCTGTGCAGATTGCTTCTACTTCAACACTATCTCCCAACAAATTGGTTATCCTGTTGTTGAATAGACTTTCCCTGGCATTACCAATTGTTACATCTTCAATTTGCTTCTCGACCGTTGCTGCGTCCATGTCCATATAATCCAGCAATTTGTGCTGGTATATGTCCTCCAGCTTATCAGCAGCGAATATTTTAAGCCCGGAAGCATTGGCAAACACTATTTTCCCATTGACTATGACAAATATACCCTCAGGGCTCAGGTCAACAAGCATCTTGTACCTTTCCTCGCTTATACGAAGCTTCGCCTCCATTACTGCACTAACGGATATATCCCTGAAGCTCCACACCATACCTATGATATCACCTTTATCCATAAGGGGTGCCGATTGAACGTCCACTATACGTCCGTCCAATAGCCTGACCTGATTGTGATCTGCTGCAGGAGCTCCGTAAATGCGGTTTACCCAGGCTTCGAAGCTGTCAGGTTCAGCCAACTGCTTCATAATAAACTTGGTATTTGCAGTTTCATTGTTCAGGCTGTATATCTCCCAGGGGATATTCCACATATTGTAATATAGCTCATTGGCCTCCAGAATATGTCTATTTCTGTCGACTACGAGTATACCGTCGTCGGTAGCATTGATGGTTGCCCTAAGTATTTTTTCCTTCCTTTCGAGCTTTTCCTCAGTGATTTTGTATGTGCTGATGTCCCTTGCCAGTACCACAAGCCCCTTGGGGCTTCCATCAGCGTAATAAACAGGGGATTTTATTACATCATATGTTTTTTCATCTCCATTAGGCATTATGATCGTATGGGAAAAGTTAATTATTGAACCCTTTTCCCAGGCCTCTCTGTCTGAAGAATTGCATTTTCTGCTTATCTTCTCATATATCGGACTCATTTCATCCAGCTGCTGCTGTTTCAGCCCCCTGTACTTGTCCCTGTCGAAGCCAAAAAACTCTAGTGAAGAGTCATTTATTTCCTGGTATCTTCCCTCTGCATCCTTGAAAAACACCAGGTCCGGAGTATAATTGACAAGTATCCTCAGTATCTCCTCTGTACTCAGTAAGGATTTGTCCGTAGCCCGCCTTCTTTTTACAAATTTGTTGTGCATTAAAGCTGTAAATACCAAAGCAATTGAAACTACGGATACTGAAACCCATACATAGACCTTCCTGATATGATAAAAAGAATCAATGTCAACTAAAAAAAGCCTTGTCCAGCTTTCCCCGTATATTGGTACACACAGGGTAACAGCAATAACGACAAAGGCAAAGGCAAATGCAACAATATTCAAGAATATTCTCTCGTTCATGTGAATCACTCCCGGAAAAAACAAAAAATAAGATTACTGCCAATAGCCATAAAAACAACTATTAATATTATTCCACAGCAACTGAGTAAATTCAATTATCTTCGTCATACAATTAACGACAGGATATTCCATGACATAAATCGACTTATTCTTCAAGAATTATTCCGAGCTTATCGTAAGTTTCCACATCTATTACATTACTGATTGGAAGCATATTTTGCTTCTGGAACCTGTTAAGCGCCTTCTCCATAAGCACTCCATAATATCCACTCAGATACCCGTTATAATAACCCTTCAGCTTCATGATCCTCTGTACCTCCATTACATCGGCACCCGTGTCGCCGGGACGCAGCTCCCTGAAGCCTTTACCGAAGGGGCCAAAGGGTCCGCCGTATATCTCAACAACTGTTCCGTGCCTGACCATGTCATACAGCTCTGCGACATCTCCGTTTCTCATCCTTATGCAGCCATGGGAGGCAGCTCTGCCGATACTTCCGGGCTTTGTTGTTCCATGTATGCCGTAAACACCCCAGGGAACATTCATCCCCATCCATCTTCCTCCAAAGCCCTTGCCCCATTTGCCCTTCTCTACTATCTTGAATATTCCTATAGGCGAGGGATTATCTCTGGTGCCTATAGCTATATTATACTTCTTCACCAGTTCCCCCTCTCTGAAAAAATACAGTTTGCATTTGGTCAGGTCAATAAAAATATAAAGCTCCTGGCTTTCGTGATATTCCTTTATACAGGCCTCTTCCCAGAGTATATAATCAGCCTTGGCTGCTTCAACGTGATTTGTTGACATGACCAGTAATCTCAAGGCAATTATTATAAAAGTCCCAATGACCCACCAGTGTTTTTTCAACTTTATCCCTCCAAAACGCTCTATTTATGTATATGAACCTTTTAGTTTCAAAATAACAATGAGTTTCTTACCCATGCAGCATCTGTTTAAGGGGATATGGCTGCAAAAAAAAGCAGATATGTAAACATATCCGCTTGTACCATACTGCATATCCTAATTCTTAAAGCCTGGCCGCAGCCGCTTCCTTTATAGCCCTTTGATGTGCCTGATCTACCCTGTTGCTCCCATGAGTCCTGCTGTTCTTGAAATGTATGTCGAAATGTCCGTCCATTCCATTATTTTTTACTGCATCAAGATTGACACCTCTGCCATAGCCCACGCTCCTGCTGCTGACAATTGCATTGGTAGTCTTATTATCCAAACCTGCATGCGGCATTCCAGACATTGAAGCCGCAAGTAACCTTCCGTCTATTTCAACCAATATCGGCCTTCTGCTCCAATTAAAACCGCCCCATATATCCTTTAGTATTTTTGTGTCCTCTTTTGTAAGTGTCTCGCAATCTGCATGATTACCGCCATAGGTTCTCTTTATGTAAAAACTCTTGCCGGTCCTGACATCAATGACCTTGGCCTCGCTTCCCCTAGCAAATACTTTGTTTGCAGCTTTCCACCAATCCAGAACCTCGATCTTCCTGCTGTCATCCTGCTTTGCAGGTTCCTCAGATTTTGCAGGCACTTCAACCTTGCTCTGCTCATCTCCGGATACCGCTTCATCAAGCTCACCTGAAGCTTCCGCTTCAATTGATGAAGCTTGCTCTTCCCCAACACTTTCAAGGTTCTCCGATACTTCTTCTGCTACTGATGCGTCAATTGCATTAGTGATCTCCTCAGTTGCTTTGACCGCAGTCTCAGTAATTATGGGATCAGCTTCCTTCTGCTGTACTTCCTGTTTAACTGCATTCACAGGCTCCGCCTTGGTGCCCTGTCTTGCTGAAGTACTGCTGCTCCTGCTGCTTGAAGCTGTTGAAGCATAATGGTCAAGTATTTTCTTTTCTGTAATCTTATCGAGGATCCCTGTTGACTTGATTCCATATTTTTTCTGAAATTCCTTGATTGCTGCTGATGTCAAATTTCCGTTCAATCCATCGACTTTTCCCTTATATAAGCCCATTTTCTTAAGTATTTCCTGAGTTTTTTTTACAGCTGCACTGACTGTATTCCCTTTGCTGCTTGTTTTAATCTTACTGCTTGTCCAAGCAGTTGAAAGAGCTTTAGTCGTTTGTGGCCCTACAGTTCCTGTTTTGCTGATGCCTTTTGCTGCCTGAAACTTTTTTACTGCTTCCTGAGTCTTACTTCCATAGTAGCCTGTGGAGGCACCTTTGAAATAACCCAGACCCGCAAGCTGCTGCTGAAGCTTGGTGACTGCCGTCCCCTGACTTCCGTATTCCAGTGAATCTGCATAAGTAGCTGATGTCAGTGTAAAAAGCAACACCAGCAAAAAAACATAAAGCTTGCTACCCTTCATTTATTCTCCTCTCCCGGCTTACGAGGTTATATGGATCCTGACCGCAATACTCTTGCAATGCAAAGACCCAATATAATCAATAAAATGCAAGCATAAAAGCATAATGAACCAACTCTTCTGCAAAGCATTTACCGGTGGATTCGGGCAGAGAGTTTGCCCTAGGAAAAAGCTTCTACAGCCTGTCCCATTCACCCAAAAAACTCCCCGCTCCTGAAATTTCAGGATTAAGCCCTATTTGTATGTTTTTCCTGCAGTACAGTACATTCTCAGTTTACATAAATCGCACATGCTTTACAATGGAACTATATGGCACCTTGTAAAAGTATATTTTTATAGGTCTTACACCTATCCATAGGCCGTGGAATAGAATGAATTGAAATATTATTAACTGGCGGTGAAACAAATGCCTTTGAAATATGCCCCAAACTATAGGGAACTGATTGTAGGATCAGAAACAAAGATCCCTCTTTCCAATGGTCAGCAGGTAACTTCAATAAATTTCGACAATGCCGCTACTACTCCGCCTTTTACCTCTGTATTGCAGTCGGTTGTCAGCTTCTCGCCATGGTACTCCTCTATTCATAGAGGAACCGGATATAAATCACAGTACTCTTCAGAACTATATGAAAAATCCAGGGACATAATAAGAAGCTTTGTTAAGGCAGATCCCGGCAATACCGTAATATATGTCAAGAATACTTCCGAAGCAATAAACAAGCTCTCATACAGGTTATATCACAAGAACAGGCATAGTATCATACTTTCTACCCATATGGAGCATCATTCCAACGACCTGCCCTGGAGAAGCAATTATGAGGTGGATTATATCAAGGTTGATGAAAACGGACGGCTGTCAATGTATGATTTGGAAAGAAAGCTGCACAAGTATAGGAGAAAGGTTGCTCTTGTCACTGTTACAGGAGCCTCCAATGTCACAGGCTATAAGAATCCCATCCATGATATAGCAGAGCTTGTACATGATTATGGTGCGAAGCTCATGGTGGATGCTGCGCAGCTTATGGGCCATGCCCCTGTGGATATGAAGCCTGACAGCTCAAGCAATCATATAGATTATATGGCATTCTCGGCTCATAAGATGTATGCTCCCTTTGGGACCGGAGTACTAATAGGACCGGAATATGATTTTGAAAAGGGAGAACCCGAATATAAAGGAGGTGGCACCATCGACATCGTTACTCATGACCTGGTCAGATGGGCAGAGCCGCCACACAAGGATGAAGCAGGGACTCCCAACCTAATGGGTGTCATTGCACTGTCGGAAACAATCAGATGCTTGGAAAAAATAGGCATGTTCAACCTGGAGGACTATGAACTCAGTCTTGTAGAATATGCCCTTTCTGCCTTGAAGAAGGTACCGGACATTCAACTCTACTGTGATAATGAGCTGCGAGACAGAGTTGGCATCCTACCCTTTAATATCGATGGTATCCCTCACCAGGCAGTAGCTGCTGCCCTATCCGCTGAGGCAGGCATAGCAGTGCGAAGCGGCTGTTTCTGTTCGCAGCCCTATGTCCAGAAGCTTCTGAGCCTGCCGAGAAATGAGATAAGAAAGCATATAAGGCATCCGGAGCTTCCACGCCCAGGTATGGTAAGGTTAAGCTTCGGCCTCTATAACAATTATGATGAAATCGACATACTCGTGAGCAAGCTGTGCGAGATATCGGCGAATAAGGAGCTGTATATACAAAGGTATGGTAGTAGTTAGCTTCACCCATGCATTACTTCCCTGAATACCGGAAAGAATACTGTATGAGCTGCCGACATCAGCAGGGAGGGTAAATAATGAGCAAGCGAATGAATATACTTATGTTCAGCGGTGAATATGACAAGGCGATGGCTGCATTGATCCTCGCCAATACGGCAAGAGAGCTGCAAGTGGAAGTTACGATGTTTTTCTCCTTCTGGGGGCTTTTTCTGGTCAGGGATCCCGATAAGTTCTCAACGGAGGACAAGACAGCCTATGAAAAGATGTTTGGTGCCGTTACCCCCAAAGGACCTGAGGCACTGCCACTTTCCATGATGAATATGGCAGGCATCGGAAAGAAAATGCTACTGGAAATGATCGATGATGAGAGTGCTCCACACCTTATTGATTTCCTGAAGGGAGCTAGAAAAAAGGATGTAAAGTTCTACGGCTGCAAGCTTTCCATGGAGATCATGGGTCTGAAGCAGGAGGAGATGCTTCCTGAGCTGGAGATAATGGAGGCAAAGGATTATCTCAAGGATGCGTTGGAGTCAGATATACAATTGTTTATATGAATACTAAAAGGCGTTCATTGCTGAACGCCTTTTATATTTTATACTTACTCTCCCGGTAAGCTACCGGTATCTCCTGTGCCTGTGTTACCGCTGCCTGTGCCGCTTCCGGTATCACCCGTACCTGCATCACTGCTGCCTGTTCCGCTTCCAGCATCTCCTGTACCTACATCACCGCTGCCTGTGCCGCTTCCGGTATCACCCGTACCTGCATCACCGCTGCCTGTTCCGCTTCCGGTATCACCCGTACCTGCATCACCGCTGCCTGTTCCGCTTCCGGTAT
>CAZNMO010000100.1:9659-9754 GCA_964574195.1 uncultured Clostridiaceae bacterium
CACCCGTATCTGCATCACCGCTGCCTGTTCCGCTTCCGGTATCTCCTGTTCCTGCATCACCGGTGCCTGTGCCACTCCCAGCATCTCCTGTTCCT
>CAZNMO010000100.1:9854-17377 GCA_964574195.1 uncultured Clostridiaceae bacterium
TCCTGCATCACCGGTGCCTGTGCCACTCCCAGCATCTCCTGTTCCTGCATCACCGCTGCCTGTTCCGCTTCCGGCATCTCCTGTTCCTGCATCACCGGTGCCTGTGCCACTCCCAGCATCTCCTGTTCCTGCATCACCAGTGCCTGTGCCGCTTCCTCCCCCTGTTGAAGGTGGTGGAATGACATCAGGTACTGTAATAACCGGAGTTGATGCAGGTGGCTGCACTGGTGGTTGTACTGGCGGCACTATTGGCAGCTGAATAGCAGTCAGGCTATTGATCTGCTCAGTAAGCTCTGCATTTGTCGCCAGCAGCTCGTCATATTGCAATCTAAGACTTGCCAATTCCTGATCCAACGCGCTCAGACTGGCCTTTTTCGCCTCCAGCTCGCTTCTGAGATTACCAATGTACTCTTCCAATTCCCTGACATATTCCTTCAACCCGGGATAAACGATGTTCATCATGAACTCTTGATCTTCACTTGGCCTGAAGCTATCGGTGTATGAAACTGTTCCGGCTTCAGCAGTATCCTCTGTGATGATGTTTATTCCATTCCAATCCAGCAGCCCTGCCAAAGAAGCAAGTGCATTCAGTGTAATATCCTTCAGGGTTCCATTTTCGTTTCTGTTCTCAGCTACTCTTACACTATAAGCAACTCTCTCCGGGGCCTCGACAAGTGTAGAAAATCTCATCATTGAAGCTCGAGGGGTTTCCTCTACTTTTTGCACTTCACCTCTGATTACCTCCAGCATAAGCTTGTCAATTAAAAATTTTGGTGTAAATGAGATTTCTTTATCAACATCAATATACTCGTTCATATATTTTATCCTGATATGTCCGTCTACTCTGCTGCTCCTGTTGTAAAGCTTTGCATGCTGATCAATATTTATGTCCGTATCGATTGGGATTATGTAATATGCATCGCAATCAAGCCTCACAGGATTAATATTTAGTATATACTCAGCTGCCTCCCCTTCAACAGAAAAGAAAATAAGAGGCTCCCTGGCAAAGGCAGGCGCTTTTCTGATCTTTATGGCAGAGGGATTTATATACATATCAGTTTCACTATCCACTGATTCGCATATCAATTCCACTGTATCAACAATGTCCTCGGTTTCTGCTGAAGTTGCGCTGACACTGCCTATTGATGAAGTGACAAACCATGAATATGTATCCACATTGGTAAGAAATATAACACTTATGACAATACCTGCAGTGATCAATGACATTAGCCTCATTAGCAAGCTGAAATTTTGCCTATTGTTCAATCACATCACCTCCTTCATAGTTGATAGTTCCAGGATAGCTGCTTGTTGTGTTCCTTGTGGTATCCCAGGAGCTTGCATACTATAGTGAAAGCCTCCGCTCTTGTCATATAGGCCTTTGGTCTGAAGGTATTGTCAACAGAATAGCCTGTTACTATTCCTTCTTCCACTGACCTTGCCACATTCCCCCTGGACCATTGTGCGATCCTGTGTTCATCGTTGAAATCCAACTTAATGCTGCTGGTGGAATCTGCTCTGAAGGCTCTTATCAGTACAGCTGTCATCTCTTCTCTGCTAATACTGTTGGAAGCTTTGAATAGCCTTCCGGGATAACCCTTGAAAACTTTGGCTTCAGAAGCAGCAATTATATAGCCCTTTGCCCAGGAAGGTACAGAATCCACATATCCCGAATTATCAAGCTTCGATTCCTTTAGCTTCAGTGCCTTACCCATCAATACAGCTGCTTCCGCCCTTGTTATGAAATCCTCCGGCCTTACGCTGCCGTTGGCATCGGGCTCAAGTACATCGTGTTCAATAAGTGCAACAATACAATCATGTGCCCAATGTCCTCCGATATCAGGGATCTTTTCAAGAGGTTCCTCCACGAGGCCATTACTTTCTTCATCATCCTTATCGTCCTTATCGTCCTTTTTGTCCTCATTATCATCAGGCGGATTCTCGTACGGATCCTCCTGCAGGTTTACTATGAAATCCACTGTCGCTTTCAGTCCCTGCAAGTTATTACCAGCATCTCCACTCATTTGCACTGTATACTCCAAATCAACGGAAGAATCCTTTCCGATGCTTATTCTGTCCAGAATTCCCAGTTCATAACCTCTCTGTTCAGGATTTTCCTTGTTGTAAAGCAGCTCATAAAAGCTTTTCCTACAAATAGTATTTTCAAATACCAGAAAGCTGCCCTTTCTTATGACAAGTCTCATGGCTTCGGCAAATTCCTTTATAAGCTGTGGGTCTGACACATTTTCACCGGTAATTGTACTATGCAGCCTCAGCTTGATACCAAGGTTATGGATGCTCACACGGTTGGAATAGTTGTTATATATCCTTATTATCCCGCTGTCGCTTACTCCAGGTGCCCATAAGCTGCCGCCCATATCTCCTGCAGTATTGAATATGGGTCCTCCGGTTGATTTTTCGCCATGTACATACAGCTCAACATCAGCATTCGTTGGTCCGTCCCGGGCAAATACCTGTTCCGGAAAGCCAGGGAATATCAAGCTGAATATCAAAGCGAAAATGAGTAAAAATGCAATTTCCGATAGCTTTCTATTTCTCAATTACTTCTCACCACCTCTTTTATAGGATTAAGAAGAATTCATAGCTGAATTCTTCTTAATCCTATAAAAAAAATACTATGCTTAATATGGGATATACTTCCGTGCAGCCCTTTTGCAGCACGGAAGTATATTCATTTATATGTAGTCTCTTATCTTGATTGCCCTATTCTGCCAGTGAGAAATACTGATATGGAATCGTCTTCACTACTCCATTTTTCTGTGTTCCTGTCAGTTCAACCTCAAAACCATCCCATTCTGCCGGGAAAGCGTTTCTATTGATTCTGACTATATCATCATTCCAATCTACTGAAACATCGTGTCCGTCTATACCATCTGTAGATACTACTCTCTCGCTAAACGATATAAATATCCTTTTTTCTTGTATTTGTGTTGTAGTATCTCCAGTTTCATGTTTGATCCTTAATTCATAGTACTCTCTACCAAGCAATGTATCATTTGGTGTCCAATCCCAGTCAAAATTTGTATAGTTGCTCGTATTATATCCCTCTACGCTGAATAAGCTTGTGCTTCCAAGATCATAACGTGTATTCAACGGCAGCTGACCAGTTACCGGCATCTCTTTCTGTGCTGCGAAGATGTTCAGATCACACTGCATGCTTAAGCCCTGGTATGCGTTTCCTGTGGTAGCAGGAAGCTCGGCTTCTATTCTAAGTGTTCTGAATTCACCGGGCTGTACATCGTAAATCGGATCAAAGAAGCCGCCGTTTTCTTGTAGCAGCTGGCTAAGCTTACCATAATATACCTGCTCACCTTCAATGGATATCTTGAGCATCATAACGCCATCAAGTATTTTATCATCCACAGAGTTTTCAGGATTATTGTCTACTATATTCGCAGCAGTCATTCTATACAGATAGAATGGGAGGGAGCCAACGTTCTTAAGCTCTGTTTCCAGTGCCAAAACCGGAGGATCACCTGGTTCCATATCTTCAAATTTCAGAGTGGCGAATTTTTCATAAACATCCTGGCCATTATCCTCTGAGCCAAGAATCAATGTGCCTGACTCAAATTGATTGCCTGAGCTTGTTGCCGAGCTTGTAAACCATGCCATTGTCCCAATTCCGGCTGCAGTGCAAATGAGTATTATTGCCATAGAAACGGCAAGTAATTTTTTATTCATTTATATCCCTCCATAACTCAACTTCTGAGTATTTCTTCGATACTATATACCTGTTTCGCTCCATCCGGTATTATCTGTCTGAGTTGCTTCAAATACAAAGGTAAGGCTTGTGGATTTTTGCTGATAGCTATTGTCAGCTGCTTCAGGAAGCCTGAACTGCAATTTCAGATTATCTGTAGCCCCTGCTGACAAATTTGAATTAATTGTAACTGTACCGGCTGCATCTACATCAACATATGCTCCGCCATTTATACTAACCTGTAGAGGAGTAGGTCCGCCAAATAAAAGATCGCCTGCTGTTCCTTCAACCCTCATCCTATACTTCAGAGGTAATGTGCCATCATTTTTTACCTCATAAGTCTTTTCTCCCGAATTCCATGATGGATATATGTTCTTAAAATCACCTGTAGCAAACATCGGGCTGCCAACGGCTATTACAAGTGTTCCTGTTTCAAACAGGTTGTCACTGCTGGTTGCTGTGCTGGTGAACCACGCATAGGATCCGAGACCAGCGCCAAATGCCATTATACCTATCATTACCAGGCTAATTATTAACTTTTTATTCATTTTACTTTCCTCCTAGACAATTTTTCTTCATGAAATACTTTTTTTCTGTTATAATAGTACCAAGAGTTATTTTTTTGTTTCACTTTCGGGAATGTCTCGTCATGACATTCCTTTTTTATTTCTGATAATCACATTCATCTCCTTTCCATACTGCTGCTGCCATTTCTGCGAATAAGTGCGGCTTCATGATCTATATAAAATTAGTCTATATGCACACTGTCCTAGGTATCTGCTTTGTCAGTTTTCTTTTTTTTATCCCCGGACAGTATGGCTTTCATTAACTCACCGGCAAGCATAAACATTATTGGAATTCCAATAATGATCAATATCCCTATAGGACTTCTTATAAACCTTGCTACATATCCTCCCTTTGGTATCTTAAAGGATACTTTTCCGATAAGCTGTATTTCCTCTATTGGCCTGCCATCATCAGTGTTATTTGCATCCCCCCTGGTAAGAAAATATACTTTATTATCTTTTTCCATAATTTCTACAACCCTGTGGGTGACAATGGAAGTTCCTACCCTGTAAGTGATAACATCCCCTACAATTATCTCATTCGCCTTGACTGCCCTGTCGACTATCATATCCCCTGGTTCCAAGTATGGTCTCATACTCCCGCTCAATACCGACATGGCGCTGTAGCCAAATACCGATGGCACCACCTCAGGGTTTCTCCTATGCTGCAGCATCGAGTACAAAGACATTGCAATTATTACTATAATAACTACAGTCAGTATATTCCCTATCACTCTGGCTACCCTCTTGATCATACATATCCCCCTCTTCCATCAAAACTGTTGTAAACCAGTATAGATTATGTTCCAAATTCTAATAATATATACATACTTCACCACACTTGGTATATTAATCATTTAGACACTATACATCAGGTACATAAATAAAAAAACCAACCTAAATAATAGATTGGGTCGGTTGCATCATAAACTCCATACGCCCAAGATGCCCAGTTTAAGAGCGTAGCTCATTGTTTCCCATATTCTGTTTGGCCTCTCCATAAACGATTATACTTCATGTCCATAAAAAATTATGTTATAATCTGTCCGGATCATATAAAACTTTCTTACATATTTTGTTATTATTGTTTCCGATTACTATCTTATTATACATAATTTTCAAAATAATAAGACAGCCTTTGATGACTGTCTTTACTCTTAACTACTTATATATCTGAGCTGTGTAACTTTCGTCATAATCCGCAAAGTCGAAAGTATTTTCTCCAGTTGTATCGGACATCGCAACATCAATACTGATCCAACGTTCCAGTTCCTGTATGTAAACCTCATTCCAGGCATGAAAGCCCTTCAAGGCTCCGCTGTTCAAATCACCTTCCACTACCTTGGTCTGTATTCCCACCGCTCTTGCCAATGCGGCGAAGAGTGTTGCATAGTCATAACAGACACCACTGTTTGTAGCGAGAGTATTCAAAGCCCCATACTGATTGTCATATTCCCCTTTGTTATGTTTTGCGAGCTTTGTGTAGTCATATTCAATGTTATCCAATATCCATTGATATATTGCTCTCGCCCTATCCAGATCATTTGCGCAACCAGCTGTAATATCCAAAGCCTTTTGTGCTATTTCTGCTGAATTACTCTCTATATGTTTTGCCGGGGCCAGGTACTTGTCCAATTTTTTTGTGTTCACTACGGTATATGCAGGTCCTTTGCTATACTTCCTGCCGTATTCATTCACCATAACCATTATGCTGTATTCACCCAGACTGTCGAACCATATTTCCTCTGCAAATCGTCCATCTATAAGCCTTACCTCATACCATATCTGCTTTTCTGCTCCTGTGACAAGCAGCTTTATCTTTTCCTCAGCTGTACTGCCGCTTATTGTAATATATCCTTCAATCTGAGTCGATTCAGGCTTGTCCAGTTTTACACCATTAAAAGCAATGCTTCCTGTACCATCGGAAAAAACAGGAACAATGCCCACAACTGCCATGATAAAAACAACTAACAGTACTCGTATAAATCTCTCCATTATACATTCCCCCTTGGGAGCCCGGCCGCCATAGCACTCCCGCCTTAGGCCCGTAAGCTTTGCGCCCCCGGCTTTTACCGGGTTTGCCTTTTCATTGGGTTTGAATTGTGTTACCAAACAAAAAGCTTTATTCCGGATACCGAAATAAAGCATATAAGCATGATCTATTGTCTTTTCGGCAACCCGGCCGCCATAGCTTTACGCTGTAGGCCCGAAGCTTTGCGTCTCCATCTTTCGATAGATTTGCTCTTGTCACATAATATAATTATAGCCCTGACTCAATAGCGTTTCAACGAGTTTGCCAGCTACTTTCAAAACTTTCGTATGTGCTTTTTCGACATATACAAGAAGGCTCTTTAATAAGGCTTTCCTGCCTTGTCATTGTTTGATCCTTACCTTGTATTCCCTCATCCAGGTATCCACCTGTATAAGATAAGCCAAAAGCTGGGGCCCTCTCATAAGCTGTCCGTACCATGGCTTTTCGAAGGCTATGCCTCCGCTTCTCACTATTTTATCTGCAATTTTGGGATTTACAAGCTGTAGTATGGGTGACCCCTTGTCAGCCAGTATTCCATTCATTTCCTTCTGTACTGCTTTCAGATACTCCGGATCATGGGTCTTCGGATAGGGGCTCTTTTTTCTTTCCAATATCGCATCAGGCAGTATCCCCTTCAGTGCTCTTCTCAAAAGGCCCTTTTCCCTTTGGTCACAATACTTCATGCTCCAGGGTATGTTGTAGGCATATTCTACTATCCTATGATCAGCAAAGGGAACCCTTACCTCCAGGCTATTGGACATACTCATACGGTCCTTTCTATTCAGGAGCGTTATCATCTGCCATTTGAGGTTCAGATAGAACATTTCCCTCATACGGGCTTCTTCCTTGCTCTCACCCTCCAGCCTGGGTACTTCTCTTAACGTTTGGAGGTATTTGTCCTGTATATATTCCTCCAAAGGGAGTCGCTGATAATCGTCAGAGAGTATGCTCTTCCGCTCATTTACTGCTTCTGACCATGGGAAGGTAGTGCTGTTTATAAGTTCCGGCCTTGTAAACCAAGGATAGCCTCCAAAGATCTCATCTGCACATTCGCCGGAAATAGCTACTGTAGCCTCCTTTCTGACCTCCCTGCAGAAAAGATAAAGGGAGGAATCTATGTCAGCCATACCCGGCAGGTCATTGGCAAGCACTGCAGCCTTCAGTGCAGCTGCAAGCATATCTGAATCTATATATATATTCCTGT
>CAZNMO010000101.1:0-4354 GCA_964574195.1 uncultured Clostridiaceae bacterium
GCTTTATTTCATGAATGATTACTCAGAAGGAGCACACGAGAAAGTACTGAATGCTTTAGTAAAAACAAATATGGAGCAGCATGTAGGTTATGGAGTCGATAATATAACTGATGAAGCGGCTAAGCTTATAAAAGAACGAATCAATAAGCCGGATGCTGATGTTCACTTTTTAGTTACAGGAACTCAGACGAATACAATAGCGATAGCTCATTTCTTAAGGCCTTATGAGGCTGTTATTGCAACGGATCTTGGACATATATCGGTACATGAGACGGGAGCTATAGAGGCTACCGGTCATAAAATAATTGAAATGGAATCAAAGGATGGTTTGGTCACCAGTGAAATGATTGATGCTGCAATTTTAAAGCATGCCGATGAGCATTGGGTATTACCAAGATTGGTATACTTGTCAAATGCAACTGAAACTGGCACAATTTACACAAAGTCGATGTTGGAAGATATAAGAAAGACTTGCGACAAATATGGACTTTATCTTTACCTGGATGGCGCAAGACTTGCTAATGCCCTTACGTGTAAGGATAATGACATGACTATTGAAGATATCGCTGACCTAACAGATGCCTTCACCATTGGCGGTACCAAGAATGGTATCCTTTTTGGAGAGGCTTTGGTTATTATAAATAGTCAACTAAAAGGGAATATGAGATTTTCAATTAAGCAAAGAGGTGCTCTTCTTGCAAAAGGTAGATTGTTAGGTGTTCAATTTAAAGCATTATTCGAGGATGATCTGTATTTTGAAATAGCAAAACACACCAATGAAATGGCTGCTATCTTAAAAAACGGTATTTTAGAACTTGGATATGAACTTGTAACAAATCCATCAACAAACTTAATATTTACGGTACTCCCAAATAGTGTTCACAGCAAGCTCTCAAAGCTCTGTTACTATGAAGCAGAGCATCCATTTGATGAAAATAATATGGAAGCAAGATTTGTGACCTCGTGGGCGACCCCAAAAGAAGATGTTTTAGAATTGCTCAGACTTTTGAAAGAGCTAAAAGAACAAAGTTAGGGTGCCAATCTGTCAGTTTGAACTGAACTTGCACAACAGCTCATAAGTATATGAAACAGAATGTTAACAGCAAGCTAAATAATAGCCTCATGCCGGTGTTTGATCCAAACTGTTTAAACACGTGCATGAGGCCTTTCTTAATTACATAATGTCATTCAGATATTCTATTTTTAAAGCATAAAGTCTGGTACTATTGAGAGAAACTGGCTTTCCTGCACATATTTCAAGTGCTTTTTTTCCTGGGCAAGTATTTGTTCCATTTCATCATGCATTGTATCGGGGAACAGCTTCATAATCTGGGTATAATATAGAATGCTGTCTCTCTCGATTTTTTCTGCAATGGCTAATGCATTCATTTTGCCATAAATGTGTTTTGCGTTATGACTAAAGAACAAATTGGTTCCGATCAAAGTTTCAGTATACTCGATTTCATCTTCCGATAGATCAAGCTCACCGCCTGCAGGAACTTTGCTTAATATTGAGGCATACATATTTTCATGCATTCTTTCATCATCGGCAAGCTTGAGCAAAAGATCCTTTGCCTTTCCATCCTTTACCTTTGCCGAGAGTCCCGTATACATTTCGGCAACCTTGTTTTCTGTTGCTTTAACCATTTCAATAAACTTAATTGCATTATACTTTTTAGTCATAAAAACACCTCCAAATTTTTAATAATTGAGTAATATAATATCACCTAGTCCTACTATAATGTAGACATAGGCATTGGTACAAATTAATTTGACCTACCTTGATAAGCTTTATAATCAAAGCATATTGTATCTATATGATTATTATTTAATAATTGTTATTATATGTCAATACTTTTATTAAATAATTTTAGCCCGAGTTATGGTGCCAGCCTGTTAACTTGTTAGCTTATGTTGTCTGCCACCGGCACTCCACACACGTTGAGACAGTAGCGTTAGTGGCTAAGAACTAGAATAAAAAATCCTCTGATGATGAATTTATCATCAGAGGATTTTTGAATAAGTTCTTAACTGCTGTACCTGGCACCATATGTACACTTAATCCTTTTCTAACCAGAAAAAACCACCGCCACACCCTCTTGATTCAAACATCTCGCCTTTTCCAAATAGTGGGTTACAAATACTGACAAATTCAGATTGCTGCGGTAAAAACGCATTTGGTAACTTTATTTTATCTCCATCCCCACCACCTAATAAATATGCACAAAGTAAGTATTGTTCATTATACCAGCGTTTTTGTTCCGCAGACCAAACTTCCGGATAGTCATTTGGAAGAAAAACATCATGCAATGTGTACAGTAAACCTGATGGCAACTTGGGTAAAATCTCCGTGAAGAAAACAGTTACATCTGAATTTGGAAAGGAACGGTGAGAATTATCCACTAGTAATATATCTTCGGCTGTTAAGCAATTGAAGAAGCTTAAATCCATATCTTCAAGTGGCATACGATATAGCTCATGGCACAGCTCATTAATATCGGCTCTGGGAAATGGGTCGATAGAAATTATTTTTGTGCGCAAGTTATTATCACGTATTGACTGTGCCGCAAATAATGTTGTGTTACCTGAACCCACTTCCACATAAAAGCGTGGATTTCTTTGCGCAAGAAACCCATAGACACTAATTGCATCAAAAGGCGGTATGAAATTATTATTCCATTGTGGGATACCTTTATCTTGAGAAGTATAAGGTATTCTTTCATATTGATTTTTATAAGAAAGAAATTTCTTAACAAGCGAAAGTGTTTCTTCACTGTTTTCAGCATACCATTTACGAATAATATCTCCGATTTTAGATAGCGATAAACTATTACGGTGCTTAGGAATATATTCGTAATCACCAATATGAATATGTTCATCTTCCATATCAATAATCGTTATATTTTTTACTATTTTAGATTCAGGTACATTTTGCGATAGCAGGAAATTATACATTTCATCTATATGGACACTTGAAGCAATAACTATTTTATCAAATTCAATTTTTGATATATAATCAGGAGAAATAACGGCAATATCAGAAATACTCTTTATCTTCCCATAATCTCTATCTATAATTGAAACGCACTCACAATAATTAAGGCTTGTAAATTGCGGTAAATATTGTTTGCAAACAGCCCCACCGCCGTATATTAGGATTTTATCTCCGTTATTTACTTCGTTGAAAGGAAAAACATATCTACGCATTTAATCAATTCCTTTTATTAAATTTGTAAAAGTAATTGTACCAAACCTTGTCCCAATTTTCAACCCATAGTTATGGTGCCAGCCTGTTAACTTTTAACTTATATTGTCTGATACCGGCACTCCCCACACGTTGAGACTGTAGCGTTGGTGGTTAAGGAGCAGAATAAAAGACCTCTAATGATGAATTCATCATCAGAGGTCTTTTTGAATAAGCTCTTAACTGCTGTACCTGGGACTACTATATCAATTTCGCCTTCTGCAGCAGTCTCTTTATTACAGCCGCCGTTTCGGCTTTCGTTATATTGCCCTTTGGAGCCAGGATATTGTTGTTACCTGCAAAAACTCCGTACCTTGTACATAATGCTGCTCCATTTGCCGCTGTCTTGTTCACTTCTGAAGCATCCCCATATACGGATAAGATCTCTTTCACTTCTGTGTCCGTAATGCTTACGTCCATTCCGGCCAGCTTCATTGCTCTTGCAAGGATGGTCATTGCTTCTTCCCTGGTTATGGTATTGTCAGGTCTGTAGGTATTGTCGGCATAACCGCCTATCAATCTATATTCTGTCGCTATCGATATTGCTGCCATATATTTATGCCCGGGCTTCACATCTGTGAATTTGTCGGTAGTCGCTCCGGACCTCAGCAGGCCCAAGCCTCTCACTACTGCATCAGCCAGTTCTCCACGGGTAATGTTTGCATCGGGATCGAAGCTGTCGTTATCGATTCCATCCATAACAAGCCTTGAAGCCATGGTGTTTATATCATTCTTTGCCCAGTGCTTTTCCACATCCGTGAAGGTTTTTGTACTCCATATGACTGAGTAGGTACTGTTTGTCAGACTGTTAATTTTCGCATAGTATTTCCCTTCAATCACAGTTATTGTTGTAGGTACATGTGAGAAGGTTCCGTCGCTGTTCAGAACTACGCCTGTTGTTATTTTGCCCGGGTCGATACCGTCAGGTATTGCCACTGTTCTCTCCACGTAGCCGTTAAATCTGGATACTTCTACTGTTTTGTTGCCGCTTGTGCAGACTATGTTGAACTCTACAGGCTTTACCACTACCTGATAACTGTTCCTTTTGGCTGTATCTTCAACAATCTTAACGGTATCCTGAGGCGGTGAGGAAACCTGTATATTGACTTT
>CAZNMO010000101.1:4364-8457 GCA_964574195.1 uncultured Clostridiaceae bacterium
AGCTCTATCTGCCTGCCTATACTGTCGGATACTTTGCCGATATTGATCTGGGCTGCCGGCAGTGTGTAGGTCACATTATCAGTTTTGATTTCAAGGACTGAATTTTTTGCCTCCATATTTTTAACAGACTGACCGTTCAGCTGGGCGGCTTTTATATCAGAATCTCCTTTAATGGGTACGACCAGCTTTGAATTGTCGCCTTGTGTCTTTAACTTCTCTTCTGCTTTCTTATCATCAACGATTATGGTAGTAACAGTTTTGCCATCTACTTTTTTCGTTTCTGCTGTAGCAGCTGCCTGATCAACTCCGTTTATTATGACTATAACCGGTGCAGGAGCCGGAGCTGGTGCAGGAGCAGGAGTGTTTGTACCTGACGGTGAAGGAGTATTGTCACGGTCACGATCAGGAGTAGGCGTAGGCGCACTTGCTCTTGTAACTGTTAAAGTATAGGTTTTTGTCGCAGCCGGATTCGCAGCTGTGACTTCTATTGTTATCGTGTTGCTTCCGACACTCAGAGCAATTGCTCTTGAGGCATTTCCGCTTGCTACCGGAACAGTATTTACCTTTACAGTGGCTGAGCTATCTGACGTAGTTGGTGTCACACTTATGCTTGAGGTTGCATTCGGAACACTTACAGTGTATGCAGTTGTTGCTGCACTAAATCCCGGCGATAATAAGCCGCCACTAAGTGAAAGTGCCGATAAATCTACATCCCATACCGTCGGGGTGGCGCTGCCCTGACCCCAACCGTATATTCTATTATTGCTGTTGTCCACCTTTACTACCTGAACATACATCGCGGAAGGGACGGTCGTTGGTATATCCGTGATGGTACTGAAGGCTGTCCAGCCCTCTGAGACAAAAGCGACAGACCCATACGATGTCGGCTTACCCGCCGTATCGTCTGTCGCAGTCGTCTTGTAATAATAGGTGGCACCCGCTTCCGCCGTTTGTGGTGCAAGCGTTACTTTGTTGATCCCGGAAGATACGGATACGGTAAGGTTGCCGAGTTTTCTCACAACCCCGTTTGTGATTGTTGCACCGTCATTAGTAAACGTGGTGCTGTTGTGTACGAGAATCGCGGGCGCTGTTGACCCCGCGGGACCTGTGACAGTGCCGCCGTTCAGGGTCACCGTACTCGTATGAGTAATAAGGATGATGCTTCCAGTTGTTGCCCATGACCCTGTATCCGAACAGATATTTCTTGTTGTACAGTTGTTCAGGGTAAGCGTGCTACTGTCCGCACTCCATATCAACGCACTGCTTGCTAGGTTACCCTCAATCGTAGTATTATCAAAGGTTGCAGTTGCAGCTCCCCTATTTTGAAGGATGTAACCACTCCCCGTTTGCTTAAGCGCACCGCCCGTCATAGAGATGGTGCCACTATTGATCAACGGCTGCCAAGCTCCCGTCCCTTCAATAACAGCGCCTTCATTCACAGTCAGCGTTGAGCCGCTATATATTTGCATGTAACTATCCACTGTAATAGTGCCAGGCCCTTTTACGGTCACCGAAGCCTGTATATTCACATTTTTAAAATTAGAAGCACCTGAAAAATTGATTGTTTTTCCATTCAAATCAAGCGTAATCGATTTATTAATAAAGATGTCAGCATTTTGAGTGATTGTGCCGCTGGAGTTAAACCTGATGGTATATCCGTCGCTGGCTGCTGCAATAGCGGCATTTATACCTGCTTCAGAGAGGGGGTAAGTGACGCCTGCTACGGTTAAAGTAGGTGAAAATGAACCGTTTATAGTTCCAAAGTCTGTGCTTGCTGCTGATCCACCATAAGCTTGGATGTTGGCAGAGCTGTCAAGTGTTATTGTATCTCCGACTGCGATAGTAGAGCCTGTTACGTCACTGAAGGTAACGGTGAGAGTATCACCATCATCGTTCCATACAAAGTCACCATTTTGAAGTGCTGTTCCCCAACTATGTCCATTGGATAGCTTCAATTGACTATAGACCGTTTCAGCAACGATGGCCGGTTTGTTTGTATTTCCACTGAAGGTGATTATGATACTGTCACCAACTCCAAGTCCTGTATTAGTACCTGTATTACAGGCTACTATGCTGATTATTGCAGGTTCATCGGTGACAGCCAAGGCTGTCATCGGCAGCATGGTCAGCAGCATTGATACTACTAATAAAATACTGATAATTCGTTTTTTCAATGTTCTAATCTCTCCTTTTATGGTATTTTTAAAGTTCTAATTCTTATAGTTTTATAAGAAATTGCTGTTTTCTCCCTTCGTTATTTGCCGAAAGCCCATCAGAAAACCGGGAATGTGGTTCCGCGGCTTCAGCAGATTCTGGTTGTACAACATTACCGACTGATGATATATATCCAGGCTTCGGGCTAGAATGGATTCTGCATCCTGCTCCCCGGAGCTGCCCACTGCCTCCATGTGATTCTTACGGCAGGCAGCCAACTGGCTGGCGGCGCTGTTTACGGTATCGGTTTTGGATCGTAGCTCACGGTGTACCATACAAAACCACAGTGCTAAAAATGCTGCGGTACTGATGACGGCAATCACACAGGAAATAATGGTAGTCAGGCTTCATTCCTCCTTTCCTCCCATGGGCTTGTTGACCGGAATTATGCAGCTTGTTCTATCTTTATAATAGATAGTAATTCTTGTAAAAGGTTTCCCTTTGCCTGAAATGTATGTTATTTTGTCCTGAAATGTAAAACAGAATAGATAAAGGAAGAATTTTGTGTTAAATTTATTTTGAGTAGAATTATGGGAGTTGAGCATATTTGAAAATTGCAATTTGTGACGATGATTCCGGGGAGCTTGATCGGATTTCGTCTTTTATAGACACATACCGGCAGGAGCGTAAAGCACCGATTACATACAAGTCCTTTCTGAGTGCCACAGAGCTTATCTCCAATGTGAGCGGCGGGGCTTACAGCATTTTGCTTATGGATATCCTGATGCCGGGGATCGACGGTATGCAGGCCGCTCATGAGATCCGGGGCTTTGATGCGGGAGTCAAAATTGTATTTCTTACCTCTTCGCCGGAATTTGCAGTGGAGAGCTATGCTGTCAAGGCCTATGACTATATCCTCAAGCCGGTCTTAAAGGACAAGCTTTTTTCTGTACTGGATGCAGTAATTGCCGAGGGAAAAACGCCGGTGGAGGGGCTGGCAGTCAAAACCCAGTCGGGCATGACGCGAATCTTATTCTCCAGGCTGGCTTTTGTGGAGATCATGAACAAAAAGCTGTATTTTCATCTGGCAGACGGCAGTGTGCAGGAGGTGACTTCTTCCCTGGCAGCCTTTGAGGAAAAGCTGCTCGCCCGCGCTGAATTTGTTAAGGTGCATCGCTCTTATATTATCAACCTTTGGCAGGTGGGTGAGCTTGGGCCAAAGGAGCTTGTCACCCTTGCCGGAAGAACAGTGCCTGTTTCCCGCCTGCTTTACGGGAAGGTACGGGAGGCATATATGAAGCATATGTTTCTGGAAATTGAGGAGGAGCTATAGCATGACCATTAATGGCGTAGAACCTGAATCAAGTAAATTAAAGTTTTTTGGTGTTTAGCCGATTATATATATAGCGGCAGACGTAAGAATTGCAATCTATGGCAACGGAGTGAGATTAATGAGGAAAATGCAGCAAAAGCAGATACTGGACATTATCGAAACACTATATAAGGCAAATGATGATATCAAGCGCTTGTTCCTGCGCGGAGAACTCCCGGCCGTTCTGCAGCTTATGGGGGAATGTCAGGGTGGAGTTGTTCAAATCGGGGAATTTATCGAGGCTATTGAAGGAGAGGGAACGAAGACTGTGACCCTGCTTGAAGAATACCATGAGAGTCTGTACAACTTCGGAAAGACCCTCGAAACAATCGACGTAGGTTTTGTGAAGAGTCTGCAAAATCAACTTTTTCAGATTAAGAATAGTATCAGAAGCGAACTCAAACCTGACAGGATAGAGGTCGCATTTTTTCCTTATAAGGCGAGTATGTGGGATTCCCTTGAATCCATCTGGCTCGCGGCAAAGGAAGACCCGAAGTGCGATGCGTATGTGGTTCCGATCCCGTATTTTGACCGCCTGCCTGATCGCAAGCTAGGCCAGATGCATTA
>CAZNMO010000101.1:8467-17094 GCA_964574195.1 uncultured Clostridiaceae bacterium
GCATTACGAGGGAAACCTGTATCCCGAGTATATTCCCGTTGTAGACTGGCGTACCTATAACCTTGAAGAACGCAGGCCTGACGTTATATTCATCCACAACCCGTACGATGAAGGAAACTATGTCACAAGCATCCATCCTGATTACTACAGCGAAAGGTTGAAAGGCTTTACCGAGCTTCTGTGCTATGTTCCATACTTTGTATCTTACAGTGATGTTGAAGAGCATTTTGTGCTTTGTAAGGGTGTAGTTAATGCCGATAGGGTTTTTCTGCAGTCGGAAAAGGTGCGAGACACCTATATCCGGGTTTTGAAGGAATTTGAAAAAAAGAATAACTTTAACGGCCGTTTTGGAAAGGCCGAAACAAAGTTTGTCTCTCTTGGTTCACCGAAATTTGACCGTGTTTTGAACACCAAACGTGAGGATTGTAATTTGCCTGCGGATTGGGAAAAATTAATAGGGAATAAGAAAGTAATTTTTTATAACACAAGCCTCGGTGCACTTTTGCAGGGTGGTGAGAAATACCTGAAGAAGCTGCGTTCTGTTCTTGATACATTTCGCAGCCGCGATGATGTGGCACTCTGGTGGCGGCCGCACCCTCTCAGCGAGGCGACCTATCAGTCGATGCGTCCGGATTTGCTGGCTGGATATAAGCAGATAGTTGCGGATTACCGGCGTGATGGGTGGGGCATCTACGACGATACATCTGATTTTCACAGATCGATTGCAATTTCCGATGCAATGTATGGAGACTTTTCGAGTGTTGGTGTACTATATTCCGCTACCGGAAAGCCGGTGCTGATATCTAATTGCGATATGGCTTGCTTCATAGATGCTGAGACACAACAGGAGTATCTGCATTCAGATATAATTCGTTTTGGTCAACAAGTGCTTGCAATTGATGAGTTTAAACATAAGTATCCTGAGGGTTATAAATATTGGATTCCATATCGAAATAACGGGCAAACACAGTATGTACTTCAGTTTGATTATGAATATGGCATTTCGGGTTTATTGAATGTAATATATAAAATCGATGAAGAAAGTGGTCGGGCTGAATATTACAAAAGCTTCCCGGCAGAAAAGCAAGATGCATGGTTACATAATTCTCCGATAAGAATTGGAAATACACTGTTGTTTGCACCTATAGGGTCCAGAAGATGGACGCTATATGATCTTGAGACCGGTGAATGGACATATGAACCTATTCCAAAAGATTTATATCCTGATGAAGAATGGAATGGAGCGTTCAACGGCTGGAATTTGAGCGGGAATGAGTTGTTGTTTTTTCCTGGTGAAAGTGGAGCAATAGCAAAGTATAATATTGCCACTCGAAAAATAACCTATCACCGAGAGTGGTTTTTAAAGCTTCGCGATCATGTTGTGAACATTCATTGGGGAATTATATGCAGTAGTCTGTACTATAATGATTCCTTATTGCTCGTTTCACCTCAGACAAATCTCATAATCGAGCTTAATCCGCTGACCATGTCGGTGATAAACACCTATAGAGTGGGTGCTGACAGTCACGGTTTCAGAACAGCATTGCTGATTCCAAATACGGATATTGTGTATCTGATCAAGTTTCGCGAACCGGGGAAAACTCCATGGACGGAAACGATTGTCAAATGGAATGTAAAGAACGGTTCTGTGGAAGAGTTGACCAATCTTCCAATCAGCTTTATTGAGAACCATACACAAAATGCGTTAAATGGTTTGGTCTTCTGGAAAGGTGAGTTGTATGCTACACCGTTACAAAGTGATTCTATTCTTAAAATCAACCTCAATACGGATGAAGTCGTACGCTTGACATTGACACCAGAGATGGATTTCTTCAGACGCAAGTCGGAATATTACGATTGGGCAAAAGATCAAGCATTGCCCTATATGATTTTCAACGCCAAGCGTATGAAATATATGGCGCAGCTGCCGTTTGATTATTCTCTTGTGGATATGGACTTTGAAAGCGGTGAAATATCAAACAGGCGAAAGTGGTATGTTGAAGGTATTGCCGATATATTTAAAACCAAGGAAAGGGACAAAAACCCAAAGCATCCGCTTATAGAAAACCAATTTCTAACACTCACTAATTTTCTTGATCAGCTGGATTCAGAGGAATTAACTCTGATAAGTAAGGAGCAACTCTCGATTTGCTGTGGTCAGACCGTTCACGCCGACGGTACTGCGGGACACTCCATATACCAGTATGTAAAGAGACTAGGGGGGATATAGCATGCAGAGCAAAGTGAGCATGGTGATGCCATGCTATAATAAAGTGGAATATATCGGAGAGATGTTCGACTCGATCATCGCGCAGGAATGGGATAACATAGAGCTCATTCTCGTCAACGACGGAAGTACCGATGGTACACGCGAGGTTATCGCTGAGTATGAGCCTCTGTTTAAAAAGCGCGGTTATGATATTGTGATTATCGATCAGAAAAATGCCGGAGTCTGTGCGGCAGGAAAAGCGGGACTTGAGCGCGTTACAGGAAATTATGTCTGTATGATTGATTCTGACGACATATTAGACCCGCGATATTGCTCTGCTATGGCAGGCTGGTTGGACCAGCATTCGGATTACGACTATTGTGTGTGCGGCAGGGTTGCATATTACGGGGTAAAGGATGATAAAACGTATTATGACTTTTCACTGATGAATTATCATGAAAATGACGCGAACATAATTGCCAGGTATCTTATGTGGGATATATGCCGTGTTGTGTGGATCTATATGCTGCGAGCCGATTATTTGAAAAAATGCAGAATTGTTGAGAACTATCATATTTCCACCAAGTTTTCCCATGAGCCAAGCTATGTTGTCCCAATACTCGCCAATTTCGGAAAATATAAAATCCTCCCTGATAAATTGTATAAATTCAACGCAGGACGAACTGCCGGTCATTCGGATTTTACAGATTATGAATATACGCAACGATTTTTCAGGAACTATAAACTGATGTGTGAAGATGCCATTGACAAGTTAGTAAATAAAAATGGTATGGAAAAAGCGGCATTGAAAAACCTAATAGACCTGGAAACATCTATTGCAATTATCGAGCGGCTTGACACTTATAAAATCGACGAAGCTGAAAAAGATAAGCACTTGCAGGTGTTTGTCGACAAAGTGAACAATCTGCTGCAAGAGAAAGGTGGCTCCCGGTCAATTGTCTCAATCGCCTCGATTAAACCATTTTTATCACAATTTGTGCAGGCTGTTCGCAGGACAATATTGGGAGACAGCGATAAGGAGCCTATCCGGTTACACCGCAGAATAATCGGATACGGGGCCCTTGGAAAAAATGCTCAGAAGTATCTGCCCTTACTTGCAGACTCAGAGTATCAGCCTACAGAGTTATGGGATCTCAACGGAGACGGTCTGTCGGTTAGAACACCGGATTTCAAAAGTTTACAGTCCGACGACATTGTTCTGATACTTGCAAAGAAGGAAGCGATAATCGAAGATGTAAAAAGGCATGCTGGCACGGCAACTGTTTTTAATGTGAATGACTTGATTACTCAAATCATAATTTCGAAATATGGCTTGGGCAGATTGTGCTGCTAGTTTGGAGATTGCTTATGAATAGTATAATTGAAGAAAAAAGAAACATAGTTGTATTTGGTGCGGGGGCCATAGGAAAGACTTTCTACCAGAGGTACTATGATGATTTAACCTTCGCCGCTTTTTCTGATAACAATGAAAAAAAGCATGGCAAACGTTATTTTGGGCTTGAGATCATTCCGCCCGATGAGATCCTTAATCTTAACAATTATGCGGTTGTGATTTGTGCACGAAACCACTACGATGTTGCACGGCAATTGTTCAATATGGGGATCAAGTCTTTTTGGCTGAACTGTGATGAGTACCCCCTTGAAGCAAGATATATGAGCTTTGATGGGTTGACCTTCATGGACTTCAGCGGGTATGAGAGCCTGGAGTATAAGCCTGGGCGTATATGGTTAAAAGAGCATTCAGGCATTGGGGGCAGCTGCTATGCAATATGGAAATATTGTCAATCGGATGGTTTGGACTTGCTTCTAACAGAGAGAGAGGATGTTGTTCTAAGCAGAGAGGAAGACTATTATGCTTATCATACGAGTGCATTGGTCGTAACACAAACAATGGATTATGTTTGTGGAAAAAAGCGTGTGGAGCTGTGGCACGGCTTTCCGATCAAAGCACTGTGGGAAGCCACAAATGATAAAAAAACAAAGGAAACATTTAGGAATAGTGTGGCTCAAACGATAGGTGACACAGAATTGATTTTATCTTACTCTAAGCTGTATAATCACTTTTTCAATAATTGTACAGCAAGGTTGGCTTCTGGTAAATTCGCGATAACCGGTATGCCTCGCAACGACCTGTTGCTGCGTACCGACGGCAGGGAGCTATTGGAGAAGATAATTCCAAGTTCAGTTGGAAAGAATATCATAATGTATGCACCGACATTCAGGGAGAGCAATTCATATGGATATCATACGCTTAGGAATGGTGCAATCTTCTCATGGAGTGAATTTGATGCCTTAAAATTGGAGCAGTTTCTAGCAGAGCAAAATATAATTCTTTTGGTGAAGATGCACTATATTGAACAAACGGAATATCATATTCGCGAGACAGAGCATATCAGGATTATTGATGAGAACCTGCTGCAAACAAACGGCATCCGATTTTATGAACTTCTCAGCGGTACAGATGCGCTGATCAGTGATTACAGTTCTATTTGGGTCGATTATCTGTTGCTCGACAGACCGATTATTTTTGCAGTGCGTGATCTGGCTGATTATGAGAAGGTGCACGGACTCATGGTTGAACCGTTTGAGGCTTGGGCGCCGGGTGAGCTTGTTACTGAAATGGAAGGGTTGCAGTCGGCAATAAAGACAGCGCTATCGGGAGCGGACCCGTTTGCAGAAAAGCGTTCGATTCTGACGCGATTGTACCATAGATACACTGACGGGAATTCCAGTCAACGTGTGATCACTGCAATTTCGGACCTGTTAAATTCACATCAATAAATTTAAGTCTGTGTCGGTTCTTAGGAGGGATGAAATGTATAAGTTAATTAGCGAACTGCCGTTGCCGGCAGAGCAGATAGATAAAGCTATGTTCGAGCGTATCTCAGGGTCTGAGTATGAATATTGCGAGATGGATACTGTTGAAAAGCGTTTTTTATACGGACTTATCAGGTTTTTCAAACCCAAAAATATTCTTGAAATAGGCGTTTCTTCCGGTGGAGGCAGTGGATTGATCCTTGCCGCCATCGAAGATATGGATGACACTACACTGACTTCTGTTGATATTGCCCAAAATGCGTATGCTTTCCCGTCCGAACCGGTGGGATTTGTTGCTTTACGAAAGCATTCGGATAACAAGAAATGGAATCTTGTTTCGGGTAAAGACCCTTCGGAAGTAATCGAGAGTTTCAATAAGAAATTCGACTTTGCGATTATTGATACTGCGCATGTTCATCCCATTGAAACCCTAAATTTTCTTTCTGTTTTGCCCTTCCTTGAAGATGGCGCAATCGTTGTTTTGCATGATATTTCGCTATTTTTATCCCAGTCGATTTATCGGGATATGAAAGGGTACCCAATGATTAGTCTGGCTACACGTTACTTGTTGAATTCTGTTGCGGCAGAAAAAGTCGAACCTGAGCCGTATAAGACAGACTTAGATACACAGCTGGTAAACATTGGAGCATTCCAGATCTCCAACGATACGCGCAAATATATCGATGGAGTGTTCGGATCGTTATTTGTTCCATGGGCGCTTATTCCAGATATTGAGGTTTTGAATAGCATAGGGTCGATAGTAAAAAAACATTATTCGGAAAAACACCTTGAGATGTTTGAGAACTCAGTTCGAGTGAACAACTATGTGCAATGCAAGGAGTTGAAGAATGTACAGGATTTGCCGACAATTCTGGAACGGTACAAAAACAAATATATTCTATTTGGTCAGCGTGATGCCAGAAAGTACTTGCAGACTATCAGTGGTGCCGGTTATGGCGATCCAATCGAGATATGGGATAACTCTGATGTAACAGTAAACTGCGATTTAAGAATTGCCGTGACAAAACCGCATTTTGATGTTTCGGATAATGTTGCAATCATTTTTACAGTTCGTTCAGAACGAACTTATCGGAATGTAGTCCGCGCTTGGCCGCAGGAGTTTCGAGAAAGATCGTTCTTCTTTAAGAAGTTAAGTTACTAATGAGAAGGGCATCTGCAAAGAAGGAGCAAAAAAATGGATGAAACTATACACGTAGCCTACTGCCTGAACGATGGATTTGCTATCCCAACATGCGTCAGTATGGCAAGCTTACTGGCGAATACAAAATCGAGCGTTTGTTTTCATGTTGTTTCCAATCGGCTTTCCGATGAAAACAAAGGTAAATTGGCGCAGCTGGGCGAACGATTCCCGCACGGCCGGTGGATTTTCCATGACTTGGAGATTGGTCAGTATAAAGATAGATTTGTGTTACAGAAAAATATCCACGTTACAGTCGAAGTGTACTATCGTTTGTTCTTGCATGAAGTGATTACCGGTGTGGACAGATTGATCTACCTTGACGGAGATATCATCGTTTGCGGCGATATCAAGGAATTGTGGTGTGAAAACCTATGCGGGAAAACGTTGGGGGCTGTAAAAGATATTCTCTTACGCCCGACTCAGGAGCTGAATAAACTTCTGGAGTTTGATGTAGAGAAATGCTATTTTAATGCTGGTATCCTGCTGATAGATTTAGCGAAATACTCAAAGTTGATTGATCTCAACACTATTTTTGATGTAACAGAAGCCTTGTATGCAAAATTCTTAGAAAGCGGAATGACCTGGTACGCTGATCAGGATTTGTTGAATCATATCGTCTGTTGCGTTGGGGATTTAACACTTCTTCATGCCAGGTATAACCTGCAGCGGAACGATTTTGATCAGTATGCATCGTGGAATGCATATGCACAAAATTGCAGTACATTATCTGAGTGGACAGAAGCAAATGCCTATCCGATCATTATTCATTACACTGGCGCTTATAAACCATGGCAACTGAGAAACAAATTCAGATATAGCGACAAATACGATCTGTACTTTGCATATAAGGCCTTGACGCCGTTCAATGACGATAATGATATCAAGCGGCTTGAAGAGTATGAGAAAAAAAGAAAATTGACCCACGAAGAGGCACTGCTGCCCGGAACAGTCTATACGTCAATGTTTTGGCCGGATATGTTCACAACTCTTGCAGGTAAAGTAAAAGAACGCATCAATGGACGCAAGCTTGTTTTCTGGGGTACCGGGAATCATACAAAGCACATCATCAGCATTTTCGCATTGAATGGATTGTTTCCTGCAAAGCTTGTAGACGGGCTTGAGCGTAAACAAGGGTGTGATGTTTTTGAATATAGAGTTGAATCGCCGGAACAACTGAATGGAAAAGCTTCCGAATATTATGTGGTGCTTTCGATTGAAACAAAAAAAGGAAAAGATACAGTTGTCAGTCTACTTAAAGAATATAATTACTCAGAAAATGATTATATATTTGCTTATGCGGAGGCATTTGAACGAGAGGAATGTCCGTTACTATGAAAGAAGTAAAAGTCAGTATTATTATCCCGGTATATAATGTCGCACAGTACTTGCGGCGCAGCCTTGACTCCTGCGTCAATCAAACAATGGATGATATCGAAATCATCGTTGTAAATGACTGTTCCCCCGATCCCCTTGACAGCGAAATAATGCGTGAATACGCAGAAAGATATCCTGACAAGGTAAACTGTATTTGGCATGTTCAGAACATGAGGCAGGGGGGGGCGAGGAACACCGGGATCCAGGCCGCCAGAGGAGAGTTTATTTACTGCCTGGATAGTGATGATTATATAGAACCGAAACTGTGCGAAAGGATGTACGAAGCACTTACCTCTACCGGAGCTGATATGGCAGTTTGCGACACCGAGAGAATTGAAGCAGATAAAACCATATCTAGATGGGAAAGCAACGGTGAATTTGCATCTGCCGATATGTCGGACAGAATGAAGTCTTTAAAAATGCACGCTGTCTGGCTAATCATGATTCGAAAATCAGTGATTGAGGAAAATGATTTATTTTTTCCTGAAACCATCGGGTTTGAAGACATTCAGTGTGCCTTGTGGTTCTTGGCGGCAAAGAAAATTGTAAGAGTTCATGAAATTCTGCATCATTATATTATGCGGGATAGTTCTGTTACACAAACCCACAAATTGGAGACATATCAGCTCAGTTTGGAAACTGTAAAAATTCTTTTTGCTTCTCATTACTATAAGAGCTTGTCGGATGAAGTGAAAGGACTGGTCTTTCTATATATTATGCACTTTACTATCGGATGGCTTTCGATGATCAATATTTACTATCCTGACAGTCTGAAGCCATTTTGCGCGGATGTTCTTTTACTTGAAGATATGTCGGGCAAACGTACAGACGCAATTCAGCATGATTCGGAGCACAAACGATACGTGGTTAATCTGATCGAATTCATCAGGAACAATATATCTTCGGCTGATTTTAGATTTGAGTTCATTGCATATCTTCAGTATCAGCAGTATTTGTATTCTCACAGAGTCTGCCGGAATTCACTGAATGCTTACAAAGACAAGA
>CAZNMO010000102.1:0-1316 GCA_964574195.1 uncultured Clostridiaceae bacterium
TTTTTAGTTCTTTTAAGATAGAGTTTATTTGATTATCAAATTCATCCAGCTTTTCGTTCAAATCGTCTAGTCTTTCATGTTGTTTTTCAGCCATTTTGAATTTCAAGTCAATATTCTTTTCAATTTCTGCATCAAGTTGTTTGTCTAGGGAATCCAGTATAGATTTTATAATATCTAGAGTTTGTGTTTCTTCACTGTTTAGAGCGTTTGTGAACTTTTTGTCACATAAATTAGCGTATATCTTTAGAAATTCAGTATACTTGTTATCAAGCCATTTATCAATTTTACTTCTTTCTATTGAGTCAAGTATTTCCTTTAATGCTTTTTCGGGATCATATGCAATATCCCTTTTTTCAATAAATCCATCAAAATCAAGCACGGCGCCTTCATATTTTCTCGCGGTAAAAGCTATCCTAGGTATACTTCTATTCTTTAACATCAGCCAAGCACTTAAGAGGGTTCCTGTGTAATCAGTTTTAAGCTCATAATCAATCAAGACCGCATCAATATCCTCATTAATATCAATATCAAGTATACTATTTATATCAAAGTTTTCTACACTGCTAGGAAAAGTATTAAGATATACTACTTTTCCGATAGTTTCTCCATTGTCATAATATAATAATTCTTCAATTTGTCTCTCAACTTCGTTTTTCTCATCATCAATAACCAATAGGTTTATTTTTCTTTCAGTCGATTTGCTATCGGCAGTCATAGTTACACCTCACTATCAAATGGTATTTGGATTCTAAATTTGGTTGTTGGAAAATCATCCTCAAGTATTATTGTACCGCCATATTGCTTCAATGTATCTTCAATTATTGATAAACCTAAACCTGTACCATGTTTATGTGTAGTAAACATAGGCTCAAATACGTGCTCCCTATCCTTTGCCTCTATCGGTTTTCCAGAGTTTACTGAATCAATGATAATAGAAGTATCATCCACATCTATAATAATCTTAAAGAATCTGTTCTCTTGAGGTCCTTGAGTTAGAGCTTTATATGCATTAGTAATTAGGTTTGTAATAATAGACTCAAAATCGCCATAATACCCTTTTACTATCACATCTTTATCAGTTTTATTCAATAATTCAATATTTACGTTTATATCTTTAAATGAATGGCTGAATCCATTTATTGCATCTTGAAACACCTTAATCAAGCTCAAGCTCTCCTCTTTTTCTTGTTTCTCCCTCATTAAGTACCCTCTGAAAAAATCTGCTTTTTGATTTGCAGAATTCAAATATCTTTCAGTATCTGTTAAATCCTTGAGTACCTTTTCGTCTATAAGTCTAATAACTTCAGGTGATCTAT
>CAZNMO010000102.1:1326-8569 GCA_964574195.1 uncultured Clostridiaceae bacterium
ACTCTCCTTACTGCAAGAAAAGAGATTAGAATCAGTTTTTCTGTTTCGTGTCCAAATTGTGCTGCACTAATGCCCAGTGTAGCAATATTTCTATATATTTGGAGTTCTCTTTCTCTAAAGTTTTCTTTTTCATTTAGCCGCTCTTTTAATAATTGAATTTCTGTCTCCATCTTTTCAGCAGCAGCTTTAATCCTCTCATAGTCTTTTTCTGTATCATCTATTATTTCTGTAAAATTGTTATCAGTTGTAGTTGATCCTTCATGAGTTTTAATCTCTTTACTAGTTTCGTCTTCTTCTAAATCTGTGTTTTTATTCGATTTAGCTTCTATTTCTACTCTTTTTTCATGAAGTTTTTGACTACCGAAATCTACGGCCTTTTTCAGTTCTGTACTAGCATCTACTACTTTGGTATATATCTCTTCTCGTTTATCTCTTTCATCCTTTAGCGCTTTTCTTACTTCAACAAATGAAGCATACGTATAATAATCAAATACAGTATTTATAAACTGTACCAGGTCGTTAAATTCTACAGTATCATACAGGTTTTCACGGCTAAGAACATCCTGTAAGCCAGGATTATTATCTCTCCCTATTTTTACTCCTCCAATTACTTGATTGGTACTAAGTCTATATTCTGGAGAAGCAACCCTCTTTAGGTTTAGCCTAAGCCAGTCGTTATCGGGATCTCCAAATGGCTTTACTCTAAATTCATCCCTGTAAATTTTTATACCTGAGTAATCATCTAGCATCTTTGTAAGATAAGTTCTATCTATATCTAAACCTTTGTAAAGTCTTGCATCTCTTAGGAATGCATATGCCTCAAATATCACAGGACCACATGTATATCTGAGTTCATCACGTTTTAAAGTTCTCTCATACTTTAGTTTTGTTTCTTTACCTCTATGCTTTTCGCGTATTCTTAGTTCTAACTCCAGCTTAGCATCACCATTTTCGAATATTTCACCATATAATCTAGCATGATAATAATCCAAGAATTTTTTATGAAAATCTCCTGACTTATTCGGGTAATCATTACATACAAAATTAATATTAACGTCAGCAGAAAAGTTGGTAGATAATCTTCCAATATCAATTGGTACTAATAAAAAAAGTTCTTTCCTGAGTTCTGCAATGTCAGTTTCTGTCCAGGCATCCCTTAAGCCCTCTAATACAATTCTTGTTCCCTTTCTTTCTTTTGGAACAGTATTGTATCTTATAGGGTGCTTAATTTCATTGAAGTATTTCGTTTGGTTTTCATATTTATTCCAATCTATGTAGAGTTCTAATAGTGTATTACTATCTGCAGTTGTAGTTTCAATAATCGCCTTTTCTGCAAGTCTTTCAACAGAAAATCTACCAATACCTTTTTCACCCAGCTTTCGTCTTCCACTTTTTGTTCTCTTTTCAATTAATTTGTTTTCTGTCCCTACAACCATCCACTTATTTTTTAAATCCTCAACTGTCATTCCGTCTCCGTCATCTTCTATTATTAACCGACTTGTACCAGTTTTTAGGTTTTCAAATACAATGTTTATAACCTTTGAGTCTGCATCATATGAATTTTTTACTAGCTCTAAAACAGCAATTATTGGGTTGGAAATTAATTGACGTCCTATTAATTGACTAAATCTCGAACTAATATTAAAGCCTATATCAGTGAGTCGGCTATCGTATTTATTCATATCCGTCAAAACGCACACCACCCTTTATAATTTATCAATGCTACTTTTGAAACCATAAGTACTATATATAAGACTATCAATATCTTTTAGAAGGATGTTGGTTTCTTTGCTACCGTTTAATATTGCACTTACTAGCCCTTCGACCTTTTCTATTTGATCAAATTTTAAAGGTAGCAGATTTAGCTCTGTTACAGATATCTGAGTGTTACAAGCAATTTGAGACATTATAATATTTAGTAATTCCGAGTTCAACAGCCCTAATATATAGTAATAAGATACCGTTGAGGTTTCCTTAAATTTTTTAATGAAGTTAATATGGTTCTCTATAAAATATTCCTCTTCATTATTATAGTAACATGCACCTATTCTGTTTTTTTGTTCCTTGGAGCTTGTCCTCTTAACAAGAATACAATTACCGATATTCACTATATTACTTAGTGCACCATCCTTAAGAGCATATTGTAAATCACCATCTTTATTACCATTTAAGGTTAGCCTATATTGTGCAATATTGTTAGACCATATTAGTTTCCTTGTATTATCTATTGGTTCGTTAATTAAGTGATCTTTAACTTGATTCCATACTAATTGTCCTGTATGTACTTCGTACCCGGTTGAATCTTCCCCGAAAAACTTACAATTCTTATAAGCTTTGTTAATTAATGAATAATACTTTTTTTCTGTGCATACAAGCAAAATATCATAATTTCTTATACTCCTTACAACATCTTTGTATCTTACTAATATTCTATTATTAAATTTCTTAACCTTTAGGAGTTCCTTATTTGTCACATTCTTAATTTCAATCATTTTATTCTTGTCTTCGTTTAACTCTTTTATTAAGCAAATAATCATCACACCTTGAAGTGCATTATAAAAATTAGTTTTTCTACAATCAAACGAAACAATATTAGTTATTGTACAATTATTAAAAATATATCTTCTTAATGCTAAAAAGTACGCCCCTGACTTTATTGATTCTGGTATTATTACGCCAAGCTTCCCACCCCTTCTAAGAAGCTTAATGCATAAATACAAAAACAATCCATAAGTGTTTTGTTGCCCTTTTAGTATATCCTTAAAAAAACGCCTTTGCTGTTTTGTTAAGTTAGTTGCTTTAAAATATGGTGGGTTCCCTACTATATAATCAAATCCCTGATTATGTGCTCCTTTAGCCTGTTTTAATTCGATTATAGATTGGTCCTCTACATATTCAATATCATTGGTTAAGTTCTTTAGTGAATCAGTTATGTAGAGACTAAAGCTAATTTTAACTTTATGTGGTTCTTTAATTATTGGTAATAATTGAACTAAAAGATTTGATTTTGCAATATATACAGAGAAGTCTTTAATATCCATTCCATATAAATTGCTCTTGATTATTTCCATTATAGAATCTGTAGATAACCCATTCTTATAAGCAATATTTATAATTCGGTTCGCAATCCTCGTTAAGAAACTTCCAGTTCCGCAAGCTGGATCGAGGAAACGTACATTAAGAATTTCAGGGTTTGATTCATTTACACCTAGGTTATCAAGTATCTCATCTATAATTGATTCTGCGGTATAAAACTGCCCATACTCCCTTTTATCATCGTCTTTTATATAAAACTGATATATTTTACCAATAAAATCAAAATCAATATTCTTATAATTATAACTAAATATTAGAGTAGTTACCCTATTTATAAATATTTGTGAAAAATTAAAATCATAGCACTTACCTAACTCATATACTTCTTTAAAAACAGGATTTATATTCTTGAGTTCGTTTATTATAAAACTAATATCTATATCATCATGTGAAAACCGAATAATATCATTATCTATACATGCTTTAATAATAAATATCTCATTAATCAATTTAAATATTTTACGCTCGTCTTCCCCTGTCTCTAGGTTAATAACTCCCTCTTCTTCCATTATTAAATCAAGTTTTTCCTTTATCTTGTATATGTCATCAATTGATAGCGATTTAGTCATTTTGATTCCACCTTTTACTTTGCTATGTATTAAGCTCATAAATTTATTGATGTCCTGCAGGAAAAGTATTAATTTAATAATTCTGTTATTAGTGTAAAAATCCTTCTATATTTATATAGTATTGATAAAATTTGTCAATATCGGGGTCTGGAGTTTTACTAATAAGACAGACTACAATTATGAGATTAGAATCGAAATATGGGATATTAAATATTTGATTTATTCTACAATTTGATATTTCCAAATAATGATAGCTGGAATAAAGTATAAAAGCTAGAAAAGTAGGAAAAATGCTATTAAATTGTCAGGTGGTGCATATTAATGATATGGAAAGATATTGATGAAGAGTTCTCCCCCAAGAGGAAAATAAAGAATAGTAAGAATAGATACCGCAATGCAACTGGTTCATTTAAAAGTGCTATCATGAACAGAATTGTTGAATATGAATCGTTCTCAGAGTGCCTTTTTTATTATAACCTGGAGCAAGAATCTGATAAGGTATTAAGATATTATCCTCAGCCTGTAGAAATTCCAATTCCTTATATTAATATGAGGAAAAGTGAGATGGAATATTGGTATCATATTCCCGATTGTCTAGTTTTTTTAAAAAGCAGCTTGCCTTTACTTTGCGAAATTAAGCATTCTCGAGAATGTTTACGTGATACAGAAAACCAGCTAAGATTTCGTTATGCATACAGATATGCTAATGAAAGAGGTTGGAAATATACTATTTTTATTAGGAATGAGTTAAGCGAAATAGAGATTAAAAACATGCAAATACTCATGGGATATAGAAATAAGCAATCTTATTATAATCTTTATGTTGAGTTAATTTTAAATATTCTCTCAGAAAATGGCCCGATTTCAATATACGAATTAACCAAGGAAGCTTCTACTGATGTAGATTATCGACTTATTATACCCGTAGTATATCACTTAATGTTTACTAAAAAAATTTCTTACGATAAGAATCATATTATTAATCCTTGCACTCTAGTCTACAGAAATGATAACAGAGTTGGAGATGATTTTATTGCTCGCACAAATGTACATTGGAATGCTATTTGTTTATGACGGAAAGAGATATAAAGTACTTTCATGTATTCCTCCATCAATAAAAGCACAGAGGTATGAAGATGATCTTGAAATAGTTGAGTTCAGGTTAGAGATGTTAATGAAGGAAAATACATTTCGTATATTAGACCGTAAACAGAATTACTTAAAGAAAACATCACTAACTACTGAGCTAGATTTAATCCCCGAAGAAAAAAGAAATGAAGTCACTAGAAAATTAGATCTAGTGAAGCCTCTTATACTCTATCAAGAGAGCTCTATAGGAAATATAAGATCGAAGAAGGAATTTGAGGAGAAATATTATAGCTTATTAGGTATCGAAGAAAATACTAAGCTAAATATATCAATAATCATTAAAATTATATCATCAAAATTCAACCTATCCGTTCGTACATTATGGAATTATTGGAATCAATGGAATAATGCTGGTATTGAAGGTTTAGTTACAAAGAAAGGCTCTGGAATAGATAAACGAAAAGACAATTGTTACTTAGAGCTTAGAGATCCCAAAAACAAGGACTTAGTAATTGATAGAATACCGTCAAGGCTCACAAAGAATCAAATATCTATAATACAACAAGTGGTCGAGCAATATTATTTAAAAGAAAAAAAACCGAGTGTGAAAGAAATTATTGACTTGATAGAAATATTCTGTAATAAAGAAATTCCTCCCGTGCCAATGCCAAGCCAACCTACTTTATATAAAATGGTTCAAAAAATTAACCCAAAACTAAAAGCACTCTATCGCGACGGCCAAGAGGTCTATGAAAGTAAATATGAATTAGTTGAAAGTGGCTCTTCTAATGAAATAGCTTTGTATCCACTTCATATTGTTCAGATTGATCATACTTTGCTTGATGAAGATGTACTTGACGATGAGAGAAAATGTGTTATTGGCAGACCATGGATAACACTAGGTATTGATGTATTTAGTAGAATGCCATGGTGCCTATACATTTCTTTTGAAGCCCCATCAGCAAATGTTGTAAGAAAAGCGATAATACATGGTGTTTTACCTAAGGACTCTAAGCGAACTAACCAAACTGATAATGAATGGATAGCTTGGGGAATCCCGTCCATCATATATACAGATAATGGGTCAAGCTTTAACAATGTGCAACTGAAGAGAATCGTTGACGATATATTACTATCGGAATTACGCAGAAGACCGGTGAAAGTTCCTCATTATGGTGCAGTTATAGAACGTTATTTTGGAACAATTAACACAGAACTAATACACCGTCTTGCCGGCACAAGAAAATCTAATATAAAAGATTTAGGTGTTTATGAATCTGAAAAAGAGGCCTGCCTTACCCTTTCGGCTTTGAAGGATATTTTAACAATATACTTGACTGATATTTATCCATATGAACAACATAAAGGTCTACCGCTTGATACCCCTACTCCTATACTTAGGTATCTTGAGGGTTTAGAAAAAGCAGGATTTCCAAGGTTTATTGCACCTGGTGATGAAAACAAGTTTCTGCTTGACTTAATACCAGAGTATTTTTTATCTGTAACTAGAGAAGGTATACAGCACGATAATATAAGATACCATACTCCAGAGATTAGACATCTGGTAATGGGAAAAAATCAGAAATATAGAGTGAAAATTGATCCTGATGATATTTCATATTGCTTTATATTTGATGATCAAACTCACCGGTGGATTAAGGTATTAGCATCAATACCTAACTACACTGATATTGCTGGGATGAACTCATATACATGGAAAAAAGTTAGGAAAGAAATGCTTGCTGAAGGAAAAAATAAAGTTTCCAGCCTTACTAAGCCTGATGCTGTATTAAAAGCAAAAAGCAAGATAATCAGCAAGATTAATCAAGAATATACTGCAACGAGATCAGCAAGGAGACAAAAAGAGTTAGTGTCAATGACAGACATACCGAACATAGATAATGTTAAAGAAATGTATAAGGTAGATAAGCCAGAGATAGAAAATTGGGCTTATAATACAATAAAACTTAATAGCCAAGTAAAAGTGGATTTTCAGGAAGATGGTGAGTTATTTGGGTTTAGAGAATACTAGCTTTGACCCAATCGAAATATATTCAATATATATCCCACATGAGAAAATCATAAATATATGGAGTAGGTTTGATGAACTACGCAAAATTAGAAATTATGTCTCACACCCAACGCAAATCCAACATGCATTTGTTATGGGAGCGAGTAGAACTGGGAAAAGTACCTTAGCACTTGAGTACATGAAAAGGAACCCTCTAATTTATGCTGATGAGCAACTTGTAAGAAAAGTTGCTTACTGTGAGGTCCCCCAAAAATATACGGAATCAGAGTTATATGAATCGATATTAGAATCTCTACAAGTTCCAAAACTAAAATCAAGGTATACAATTGGTGAACTAAAAAGAAGAGTAGTTGAGCATTTGAAAAACCAATGCGTGGAGCTTCTGTTTCTGGATGAGTTACAGCATATTCTTAGAGGAGCAGTGAAACCTATTATTGCAATGGATACATTAAAACAC
>CAZNMO010000102.1:8579-17064 GCA_964574195.1 uncultured Clostridiaceae bacterium
GTTGTTCTAGTTTGTCTTGGAAACCCCAGTGTTGATCAGCTAAGAAAATCTGATCTGCAGTATAAAACAAGATTTGAACCTATACCTCTTCATAGGTTTAAAGAGTTTGATAAAAATTATTGTGAGCTGTTATATAATATCCAAAAGAAGCTTCATTATAGCCGAGTAGCTTTGTACAATCCTAACACTGGTATACCGCAGGTGATTCATAAAAAAACTCTGGGTTTGATTGGAATAACAGTTAACTTACTGTATCATGCATTGAAAATTGCATACTCAACTGAAAAAGAAAGTAATGAACTATATGGGAATATTGATTTAGATGTTATTGAGGCAGCTTCTAAAACTCTTCAATCAGGTAGAGGGGATGATGAATTAATTGAAGGACTAACTATCGATTTAGTCGACAACTTTGAACTAAGATAAATCAATGTTAAGGTGATAAAATGAACAATTTAATAAAGTTCACATCATACCCAAAGCCAAAACCCGGTGAATGCTTTAGTAGCCTTATTCAACGTATATCTGAACTTAATTGTGAAAATCCTTTGCAAGTAATTAAGTATTTATCGGGAACTAGTAACTTTAAAATGAGGAAACTTGATAGTACTCCAATAGATAGGATTGATCTTGAGAAGTTTTCATACCTCGCAAATCTAAGACCTGAGGATATAAGTGCAACTATGCTTAAGTCAATATTATCAAAGCTTAATCTTGAACAAATGTCACATAATACTGATGTTAGTTCCTTTTTGTTAAATTTCCTTGAACATAGTAGAAAGTTCTGCCCATATTGTATTGGTCTAAATAAATACTACAAGCTAATTTGGCAAATAAAAGATATTCATTTCTGTAAAGAACATTATATTAAGCTTGAGAATACTTGCCCATGTTGTAAGAATCCTATTAGTATCTTATCAGAAAAGACAAGAGTTGGATTTTGTGAGTATTGTAATTTCAATCTTACAGATACACCGCCTTTGAAGTATCAAGCAAGCCAAATTGATTTGAATTATCTCTCCCTCTGGGAAACTTTGCTTGACTCTGATAATAATCTGAAATTTAATATACATAATTTATCAATGCACAAGTACATTGCATTAAATATTACTCGTTTATTAGAAAATGAGCAGTATGAGGACTACTTTTCTTTGAATTATAAGAAATATAACATATATTATTATGATATATATAAATTATTACTTGCACTTGATGGTAAGAATAGCTGGACTTATTTATCGACTTTATTTAGTACATTGTTTTTGCTAATGAGTAAAAATGGTTATATTTTAAGCGATATTGAAAAGATACCTTATCAGACATTAACAAAAAATTCTATTACGAATATTTTAGAAAAGATAAAAACCACAGTATCTTGCAGGGCACCTTTCTGCGAGAACTATAATAAAAAGGGCAGCCTAACATATTTTGATAACCACCCTCGCATTGCTCCATTCAAAGAACCGTGCTATTTTCTATACTGTAGTAGCTGCGGAATATCATACTATTATATAATAAGCGATGGGACATTGGTTGAGAGAGGAAGCGATTTTCTTGGAGAAGGTTATCTTACTCTAAATGAGTTTCTTCTTAAAAGTATTGATTTAGAGAATATCCCCTTACCTACTGCTAAACTAAATAAGTATATGCATTATTTTGTGAGTTGCAATTTGCTTCCCCCAAGAATTATGGACTTTTACAAAGTAAAAAAATATGATAAAGATGTAATATCAGCTGCACTAAACTATTATAAACGGGTCAAATATACAAGTAAGCCCGAATTCCCTATTGAAATCAAATACTATAAAGATATACTTATTGCTAAACAAGTTGAGAGGATAAACTATACAAGATGGTAGACCCCAGAACGCATATTAACTGAATTTTTATAGTAGAATTATCTGTTTTAGTGAAATAATTTAATATAATTACTGAAGCATCTATTATAATTTCTGAATGAAAAAGGCTTAAGTTAGTCTTCTTTACTGAATTTTGTAAGTATAATCGACAGATGCGGTCTCAGACGTATTATTAAATAGAAATTCTAAAAATCTCATTAATTTCTGTCATCCGGATCTATGGTGATAAATTTTTAAGGATTTTCCAACCCGATTACAAAATGCATATTTATGGAGAAAATCTTTGATATAGAAATCTGTAGTAACATACTTAGCGAATAAGTTGTTTTTCTGAAGCTTTCCTACCAAAATCGTACCTCTTCTTCTATTATACAAAATCGATAATAATTATCAATTAGACTATTTGTTAATTTATAGTAAAGACCTCCTGAAAATCTAATTCTCAAGAGGTCTTGGGATCATATATTCTTAACATTCAATACTCTCATGGCATTGATCACGGCTATCAAGGCCACACCTACATCTGCAAATACTGCTTCCCACATTGTAGCCAGTCCTCCTGCACCAAGAACCAGTACAAAGAGCTTGACAGCAAAGGAGAACCAGATGTTCTGCCAGACAATTTTCTTTGTATGTTTGGCCAGTCTTATGGCTTGAGCTATCTTGGAAGGCTCATCAGTCATAATTACTACATCTGCAGCTTCTATAGCGGCATCAGAGCCGAGACCGCCCATTGCCATACCTATATCCGCTCTTGCAAGCACTGGTGCGTCGTTTATTCCGTCACCGACAAATACAAGCTTTCCTTTTGTAGACTTACTTCTTTCCAGCTCCTCAAACTTAAGAACCTTCTGGTCAGGAAGCAGCTCCGCATGAACTTCATCCAGGCCGAGCATGGCTCCTACCCTTTGCCCTACACTCTTTTTGTCTCCGGTCAGCATTACTACATTTCTTATTCCCATAGACTTTAATTCACTGATAGCTTTGGCGGAATCCTCTTTGACTTCATCTGATATCGTTATATGACCTGCATACTGCTTGCCTATCGCCACATATATTATTGGGCCCATAGTCTCAACGGGTTCATAAGCAATCGCTTCCCTTTCCATCAGCTTTTCATTGCCGGACAGGATCTCCTTTCCGGATACGATTGCTTTTATACCATGACCTGTAACTTCCTCATAACTCTCTATTCTGCTCTGATCGATCTCATTTCTGTATTCTTTTATTATCGATACTGCAATAGGATGATTTGAATAGCTCTCGGCATAAGCAGCATACTCCAAAAGCTCATCTTCGCCTAAACCTGCAGAGGCTTTTATTTCTGTGACCTTGAATATCCCTTTTGTTAGCGTACCTGTCTTGTCAAACACAACTGTTTCTACATTGTTAAGCGCTTCAAGATAATTGCTTCCCTTTACAAGGATACCATGTTTGGAGGCTCCTCCTATGCCTCCGAAAAATCCAAGGGGTATGGACACCACTAAGGCACAGGGGCATGATACGACAAGGAATATTAAAGCTCGATACACCCAATCAGAGAATATGGCTCCGGGTATGACCATCGTAGGTATCAATGCCAGTGCGGCAGCTGTATATACTACTGCGGGAGTATAATACCTGGCGAACTTTGTTATAAAGTTTTCTGTCGGAGCTTTCTTGCTGCTGGCATTCTGCACCAGGTCCAGAATTTTCGATACCGTTGATTCGCCGAATATTTTAGTGACCTCAATAGTAAGAACTCCATTTTTATTAATGAAGCCTGCCAGAATATCATCTCCGGCAGTTAATTCTCTTGGAACAGATTCACCGGTCAATGCCGATGTATCAAGCATCGAATTGCCTTCGAGGACCTTACCGTCCAAAGGTACCTTTTCTCCAGGCTTTACTAGTATTTTATCCCCTATATTGACTTCTTCAGGGTCTACTTTTCTGGTTTCATTTTCGTCTATTAGGTTCGCATAATCAGGCCTTATATCCATAAGTTCCTGAATGGACCTTCTCGAACGATCAACTGCAATATCCTGGAATAACTCGCCGATCTGGTAGAACAACATAACCGCGACACCTTCAGGGAACTCTTGTATAGCAAAAGCACCTATTGTAGCAACGCTCATCAAAAAGTTCTCATCGAATACCTGACCTTTTGAAATGTTCTTTGCTGACTTCAATAGAACCTCTCCGCCTACAAGAAAGTATGATGTCAGAAATATTGCAAGCTCTCCCCAAAAGCCAAGCTTGACCATCAATCCTATAGCGAATAAAGCACCGCCGATGCCAAGTCTTATGAGTTCGTTTTTGTTGGCTGCTACACTCTGTTCATGATCATGACCGTCATGGGCTTCATTTTGGTCAGAATCTTTAGATTGCTTGTCATTGTTGACTTTAACATCTATCAGCTTTAAACCGGGCTCATTTATTTCTACTATATCAAGTATTTTTTTTATTAATTTAGCCTTATCTGCATCATTATTGTATTCTATTTTCATTCTCATATTAAAAAAATCTACTGTAGCGTCCTTGATCCCATCCAGGGATCTGATGCCAAGCTCTATCTTGGCAAAACATACGGCTCAACCATGTCCTTCAAGTTTGAATTCTTGTTTTGAATATAATTCTTCATGCATTATTACGTTTTCGTTCATAAAATAACCTCCAATACAATTGCCCCATAAAACAATTATCTTTCATTTATGTGTAAAAGACCTTGGTCAAAAATATGTTTTATATGCTCGTCATCCAGTGAATAGTATACTACTTTTCCATCTTTTCGATATTTTACAAGTCTTGCTTGCTTAAGCACCCTCAGTTGGTGTGATATAGCTGATTGATTCATGTTCAGAAGCGCTGCAATATCACATACGCACATCTCTGCTTCAAACAAGGCACAAAGGATCTTTATTCTGGTGGTATCTCCAAAAACCTTGAAAAGCTCTGCCAGGTCGTAAAGCTTTTCTTCCTCAGGCATTTTGGTTCTCACTCTATTAATGGTCTCCTCATGTATTACGAGACAGCTACAGTTTTCAACCGCATTTTTGCTCTCACTCATATATACCTCCTTAAATGCATATATGAACATTTGTTCATATGTTCTATTGTAATTATATGTCGATAGTATAAAATTGTCAAAGGAATTATTGTGTTTTCGTTAAAAAAAAGTTTCTGCCTTAAATAGCAGAAACCTGAATGATAATACTTTTATCAATTTTGTGTTTGCATTTCCGATTCATTCAATTCATTTATATATGGCTCTACATGAATGATGACATGTATATTCTTCTCAAATTCCTCGCAGAGCTTGTTTTCGATACGATGCGCCAGCATATGAGATTCCAGTACGTTTGTTTCAGGTTCTACCATAATATGAAGGTCCATATATATGTCATCTTCCCGGCCTCTGCTTCTTATCTTATGAACATTTTTCACCTCATCGAATTTTGTAACGATATCCGAGACTTTATTTGAGTCTATCGCAGCTCTGTCTATCAAAACGCCGCAGGTATTCTGAAAAATCTCATAAGCGGCATGCAGGACAAATACCGATACTATCAAGGAAGAAATGGAGTCAACGATTACAGGAGCACCTGATCTGACGGCTATAAGTGTTATCAAGACTCCTATTGATACAAACACGTCACTTCTGGTATGCATTGAATCGGCAACGAGTATTGAACTATTAAGCTTCTTTCCTTGAGCAAATTCATATTTTGTAACGAATATATTAATGATCAGAGTAACGACAAGCGCTATTATGCTTTCTCTTGAAATCTGCGGAATTTGTGGATCAATAATATTGGATATTGCACTTATTATGATTCTGCCACTGAGCAGAAACAGCATCATAGCTATAAATAAACCTGCCAGAGTTTCAAACTTGTAATGCCCGTATGGATGGTCTTCGTCCACAGGCATTGAGGCGTAATGTATCCCTATCAGCCCAACAATGTTGGATGAGCCATCAGTTAAAGAATGAAAGCCATCTGCTGTAAGACTGTTGCTTTTTATTCTGTAGCCCACAATAATTTTTAATACTGCTACTCCTAGATTAGCAATCAATATGATCCAAAGTACAGTTTTTACTTTATTAAAATTTGCATTTCCCATTACATCTACCTCACATAAAAATACTTGCAGGATATAATTTTGTCCCACAAGTATCATACTCGCTGCTATAATTAGCCCGGCTCTATTCTGTAACGAATTGCCTGTTCAGAATACTATTTATTTTTGTTCCATAATTATATAATATGCAGGTATTGTATTTTTGTCAATCCTAATTGAGAATAATTTCTTTGTACTAACAATGGTTTACAGCTATCAAAGGTTCTCAAATGAGAATGATTTTGCTTCTTATTTAGGCAAATAGTTATAAAAAAGGGAAGAAATCAAATGTTCTCTTCCCTTGACCATTATATTAAGCTAAACTTGATTTTGTTCATACTTCTATTATTATCGGCAGTATCATCGGATTCCTTTTTAACTGACTGTCAAGGTATGCCTTCAAGGTCTCCCTGACCAGCCCTTTCATTGTGCCCCAATCATTTCCACTATTCTGGAGTAGAATGTCATAAGCCAGCTGACGCATCTTTTCAATGATCTCCTCCGACTCCCTCACATATACAAAACCTCTTGAAACTATATCAGGCTCGGAAATTATCGTACCGGTTTCTTTTTCTATACTGATCACGACTATGACCATACCCTCCTGGGACAGTACCTTCCGGTCACGCAGCACTATATTGCCAACATCGCCAACGCCCAGCCCGTCTATAAATACCTTTCCGGCAGGCACCTTGCCTGTGATGGCTGCCTCATGTTCATCCAGCTCCAGTACACTGCCGATATCCATTATAAAGATGTCTTCATCAGGCATCCCCATTTCATTTATCAGCTGTGCATGCTCTTTGAGATGCTTGTATTCCCCGTGTACCGGCATGAAATACTTGGGGCTGGTAAGGCTGTATATAAGCTTCAACTCCTCCTGGCAGGCGTGGCCGGATACATGTATGTCATCAAGGGATTTGTAGACTACGCTTGCACCCTTCTTGATAAGTTGATTTATAACTCTTGACACGGGCTTTTCATTGCCCGGGATGGGAGTTGCAGATATTACTATTAGATCACCGGGGACTATCTCCACTTGTCTGTGCGTTGATGCAGCCATCCTGGTTAGTGCCGACATAGGCTCCCCCTGGCTTCCTGTAGTGATTATGAGTGTTTCCTCCGGTCTGAAGCGGTCAATATCCTTGATATCCACCAGAATGTCTTCCGGTACCTCCAAATAGCCCAGGGTTATAGCCACATTCACAACATTTACCATGCTTCTCCCGCTCAAAGCTACTTTTCTGCCTTCACTATAAGCTGCATTTATTATCTGCTGTACTCTATAGGTGTTTGAAGCGAAGGTTGCTACTATTATCCTTCCCCTGACTCCTGAAAAGAGCTTTCTAAAGGCTTCTCCAACTATCTTCTCGGACAAGGTATAACCTTCACGCTCTGCATTGGTGCTATCGCTCATAAGCAGTAATACACCGCTGCTGCCAAGCTCGGCAAATCTCCGGAGGTTTATACGGTTTCCACGTATAGGCGTGTAATCTACCTTGAAGTCTCCTGTATGAACGACAACACCTACCGGAGTATGAATAGCAAGCGCAAAGGCATCAGATATGCTGTGACAGGAATTTATAAATTCCACTTTAAAGGCTCCCAATTCGATGGTCTGATCTTGCTCTACCGTGTGAAGCCTGACATCGAGAAGCAAGCGGTGCTCCTCAAGCTTTATCTCTACCAGCCCCAGGGACAGCCTTGAGCCATACACCGGTACATTAAGCTCCTTCAGCACATAAGGCAAGGCTCCAATATGATCTTCATGACCGTGGGTAATAATGATCCCTCTTACCTTGTCACTATTATTTTTCAAATATGATATGTCCGGCATCACCAGGTCTATACCCAGCATTTCATCTTCAGGAAACGCTATACCACAATCAACGACAATGATATCCCCGGAGTATTCAAAGGCTGTGATATTCTTGCCTATCTCACCCAATCCGCCCAGTGAGATCACCCTCAGTTTGGTTTTTTCGTTTGTCATTCAGTTATTCATCTCTTTCCCAATACGATTATTTTCTCTACCATTGGCTATATAGTTTATGTTATTAGCAGCATTTTTATAACAAGAAGGGGACATCTTTTCGGCTCGTTATAAGCTTTTAGCCCTCAGATCGAGAAAGAAATCGTAAACCGGCTGAAGCAGCATGAAGCCTTCCATAATATCTGAGACCAGTTCCTGTGAGAAAAGCCTCTCATCGATTCTCCTGTTGTGAGTAAAGTAGATCTCTTTTCTCTGATACCAGTCATTCAGTTCTTCCGGCAGCTTCGGATTTATTATACGCTTGTAGCATTCTCCTTCCATTTGGAAAAAGCTTTGCTTTTTACACAGCGTATATATCTTCTTGAATTCCCTGTCATCTTCTTCTATCATGTTTCTGAGCCTGTACAAAGTCTCCTTGGGTATACTGTAGAACCCCATACCGAACCTGTAGTAATCAGGAAAGATCTCAAAGAAATAGACCGGCTCTTCCTTCCAATCCAAATACTCCCGCTTAAAGGCTATCCACATGTTT
>CAZNMO010000103.1:0-2028 GCA_964574195.1 uncultured Clostridiaceae bacterium
CCGTAAGAATATAGATAGGTTGGGATTACACTCTAAATGGATGAACTCAAATATAAAGATTGTGAAGAGTGATATTAAAACTCAATATAGCGATATATTTGAAAAATCTGGCACTCAATTAAAGGAATTATACAGAAATAAATGGCTGTTGCTTAGAGATAGCAATAGTAGGATTACAAAGACAGGCCTTAGAAAGTTAGATATGAAGACTTATAATTGGTTATATTATCATGACAAGGACTGGTTGGATAATAACTCTCCTAAGTTGGTAATTGGTGGAGCTTCTTACATGAGAGTAGATTGGAAACAAAGAGATTTTGAAACAAGAACTAAAGCTGAAGCTGTTGTAAACAAGCTTTTAAATCAGAATGGAAAGCCTGTGAGGATTAGCATTGAAAGAATAGGAAAAGAACTAGGTATTTCATTCTTACTTCGCAATAGCCTAAATAAGCTACCATGCACAAAACTGTTCTTAGAATCAGTGCTTGAAAGTAAACAAGAATTCTATAATAGGAAAATAAAATGGGCTATTATAAAATTAGAAGCTGACCAGTTGAATATTACCAGTTGGAGAGTCAAGCAGCTTATTGGATTGTCTGGAATAAAATCAGAAGAAATTGAGGAATTAATTAAGGCGGATATTTCATCAAACCTTCATGGTAAAATCAGTATAAACATGCAGACAATGTAATGTAACAAATCAATATAACCAGGGTAAAAACTCTGGTTGTATTGATTTGTTATGGGTATATTGAAATCACTTAATACAGCATAGTTATATGTGTAAATACATTTTTACCGCTTAGTATATAAGAATAAAATATGCATACATTACAGGTATAAATTCACTAAGGCGGTATAATATGATTCATTTTTTCCCCGACCCTTATCCTGATGAATCTCTATACAGTATATTTGCTAGATATCATAGGTGGAGTGGTAATAATTTGAAAAAAACCATAATAGAACTATTTGGTAGATTTACATATAAACAGACAAGTAAATTTCCTGGTTATTTAGATTTCTTGTGTAGTCAGTTTATTTGTAACTCCTTTTACAGCACAGATCTTCTGATAAATAGACATTCTATATTACCATTATATAAAAGTTTTCTAAATGAGAAAATGTACTCAAAAATCAAATATAATATGCAGCAAAATGGACCAATTGTAATAACCTCTAATCTTGGTGAAAATAAAAGAGACAGGTTAATCAATAGGTTAATGGGATGTAGAAAATGTTTAAATGAAGATAAAAGTCTATATGGAGAGGCGTACATACATAGGCAACACCAAGTAAGTGGTGCATTAATATGCTCAAAACATTATGAGATGTTGGAGGAGATTATTATTCCTGAAGGAATAATAAAGGGAAGATTTATCAATGTAGATAACTACTCACTTAGTCCAATAACGGGGAAAGAGATTAATGACAAGATGCTTGAAGTATATAAAAGTATCGCTGATGATATTAATTACATTTTTGAGAACACTGATAGCCTTATGAGTATAGAAGAGACAATTAAAAAATACAGAGATATGTTGTATTTTAAAGGGCTAACTATTCATAATGGTCATATTAACCAAAAGGCTTTATATGAGCAGATATATGATTATTACAATAATGATACTTTAGTTAAAATGGGGCTTGAGATTACTCCCATATTCACTGCTAAGAACTGGATTATGAAAACTACGACTGAAACAAAAAAACCAGTACATCCAATAAACCATTTACTTATTATTAGATTTCTTTTTGGAAGCTTTAAGGACTTTAATGATTATAATCCCCATAAAAGCATTTTGTTTAATAGTGGTCCATGGCCTTGCCTAAATCCAGTGTGTGAGAACTATAAAGAAAATGTGATACAAGGTTTCCAATTAACAAGTAAGTCAAATGGGGAGAATCCAATATGTAGATTTAAATGTGATTGTGGGTTTGAATATACACAAAAAATTACGGGACAGACAGAGCTTAATAAGCATAAGGCTAGGAAAGTTTTAGAGAGAGGCAATATATGGGAAAATG
>CAZNMO010000103.1:2038-17053 GCA_964574195.1 uncultured Clostridiaceae bacterium
AAGAAGGTTGAATCTGGTTCATATTCAATAACTCAATTAGGTGAGATTTTGCATTGTGCATATTCCACAGTGATATACTATGCAAAAAAACTAAGGGTTTTGCACATGCTTAATACAAGTTATAAGCAGCATAGTTTGTTTGATAAAGATACAGACAATACATGTCAGGCTAATAAAGTGAATGAAAGAACTTCGAAGGCATACCAAACTATTATGGAATATATAAATAATAACTCACATATATCAGAAGAGATCATAAAGAAAGGCTTATTTTCGGAGTACTTTTGGCTTTATAGACATGATAAAGAAAAATTCAATGTCATAAAGCAAAATATAAAAAAAAGAACGTATTGCAAGATAGGTAGACCGAGTATCGATTGGCATTCTAGAGATTCTGAGTATTATTCTATTGTTGAAAAAGCAATAGAAACTCTTAGAGAATGTGAGAAACCTAGAAGGATAACCTTATATGCTATTTTTCAGTTTTCAGGTTTGAGGTCACATAGTTACAATTTAGAAGACTTACCTCTAACCAGTGCCTTAATTAAGAAAAACATTGAAACAACACATGATTTCTTATTAAGGAAAATTAATTTTTATTATAATAAATTGTACCGGGAAGGCGCTACCATTAATAAAGCTAAAATAAAGACTCTTGCAAATATGTATGATTATCATTATGAAGACATAGAGGTTTATATTGATAAGCTAATCAACCGATAAAATACTGAATAGCAACTTAAGATATGATAACCATTGGAGAGTATGAAACATTATGTCTAGTAGTCTCCACTCCTAGATAGTATTACAGTTTAATATTTTGTCTACTCCCTCCCTTACATAAATCACCGAACCATGCCACTTTCAGGGATTTCTTATAGCACCCACTAGATGTTCTTATTAACATATTCGTTTTACCTCCAACTGCAATTATTTCGTCATTTGTCTTGGTGTAGCTCTTTGTTATGTGGCACTTTTACACATATTGTGTGCGGTGAGCCTTGAACAAAATATACTAGGCCATCTCTGAAAAACATACCATTCTTTATTTCCTCCGGTTTTGCAAATATTACTTCTGTTTTCCGATAAGCATAATCTTTGTATCTTAGATTTCCAAAATCTATTGTTCCATTCGCATCTAAATCATTTAAAATACCCCTTGCCTCGATAAAGGCTGTCTTATAGTCTGTTCCATACCTAAAATACAATACATGCAGGGGAACCATTGAATTATCAACTCTTGATATAAGGTTAAATGGAATGTTGAAAATTACTGATACCTGAAATTCTTCTGTTCCCATATCTTTTGTAATGTTTATTACAAACTTCCTCATTACTTCTTTTCGCTCTATATCATAGGTCAACCCCTTGGCTGAGTTCTCTTTCCTAGGTATAAGGGCAAGGTTTTCATATATATTTTCAAACCCATTGTTATCTAAGTGGTCTATTACATAGTTATTGGCATAGGCTTCTTCCAAAACCTCTTTACCATAAAAATGCGCTACTACGAGCTGATGCATCATTCCAAGTTTGCTAGATGTAAGATATTCCTTACCTGTTTCTGACTTCGCAACTGACCATGTTACTGAGGATATTTGCTTATATAATTCCTCTGTATAGGTTGAAAATGCTAGCCTTTTAAAACAAGGTCTACTAATTGTTATTTTCTCCCCATCATGGGTTACTTTTTGGTCCTTTACAGGCATTTCTCTATCCCTCTCTTACTGCCGCTGTAACTCCTGCATACTCCTTTAAGCTGTGACATCATTCACTCTAAATATTATACCAAATTTTTCTCTTATCAAAAACACTTTCGCCCTCTCACAGATACCCCTCTCTTCAACAATAAAAAGAAGGCTCGACCATTTGGTTGCCTTCTTCTGCTTACTTTACTTCTGGTAGCATGTTATATGCTATGGTCCAAAAACCTTGCCAATCTGTTACGTGTTCGTGTCAGGTACGGCACTTAAGAACTTATTCTTTAAAATAGTAGCAATATGTTCTTATGTTCTGTACCTAGTATATTAAAATTACGAGATAGCGAATGATGTCGAATATTGCGTTGAGTAAATGGATAATTGTGGAGGATATAGGAATGATTATGTAGAAATACTTCAAAAATGCAATAAAAACAAAGTAGTATTATATGCTCGTTCTTACAAATGTAAAATTAATTTAAAGAGAGGATAATTTTATGCGTATTAAGAAGATTGTTGTTAAAAATTTCCGTCTTCTTCAAGATGTCACACTTACTCTAGAAGATAAAACTACTGTTATTGTTGGTAGGAATAACTCTGGGAAAACGTCGCTCACTGAATTATTTAGAAGACTTCTATCTGACAGTTCACCTAAATTTATACTAGAGGACTTTAGCATGGTTACACATGAAGCATTTTGGGATGCATTTAAATATTATATTGAATCAGAAGAAAAAGATGAGGTGCGGTCAAAATTACCTACAATCGAAGTAATGATTTTTTTTACATATGACGAAAATGACGAAGAGTTTGGGAGTCTTAGTGAATTTGTTATTGATTTAGATGTCAACACGAAGGAAGCAATTGCGAGCATTTGTTACTGTTTAAAAGACGGAAAAATAAAAGCACTTTTCGATGGTTGTTCATTTTCAAAAGATATAGTAATTGATAAACAAAAACTGTCTTTCTACAAGCTGATGCAAGAGCGAATCCCGAAGCTCTATGAAGTCGCTATTATGGCTATAGATCCTACTGACTATGCAAATCGAAAAAAAATGGATATATCTTCTTTAAGAACATTATTACAATCTAATTTTATTAACGCACAAAGAGGGCTAGATGATACAACATATAAGGAAAAGGATGTACTTGGTAAAATACTTACTAAACTTTTTGCCTGTGCTATGGAAGAAACTGCAGCTACTAAGGATCGAGATATTACTATTAAGCTAGATGAAATGATGACAGGTATTCAAGAAAAAATTAACACGGATTATAACAAACAAATTATTAAACTAATTCCTACACTTGAACTCTTTGGTTATCCAGGTCTTAATGATCCCAAAATACATACTGAGACACTTCTTGACGCACAAAGCTTACTAGAAGCCCATACTAGAATTCGATATGAAGGAGCAAATGGAATTGGATTACCGGAAACTTATAATGGACTTGGTTCTAGAAATCTAATATACATATTGCTTGAACTTTATCAGTTTTTTAAATCTTTTCAGATACGAAACCAATCTGCGGGCGTGCATCTTATTTTTATTGAAGAACCAGAAGCTCACTTGCATCCACAAATGCAAGAAGTTTTTATTCGTCAGATTAGTAAAATAGTTAAAATATTCGAAGAAGAGTTTAATAATGATCAACCATGGCCCGTACAGTTTATTATTACAACACACTCTACACACATGGCTAATGAAGCACAGTTTGAATCAATTAGGTATTTCTTTATTTCAAGAGATAACGATAAATATACTTGTATTAAAGATTTAGGAGAAGGCCTTAGTGATAGTTCATATGATGAAGATAAGGAATTTCTGCATAAATATATGACATTAACTAGATGCGATTTATTTTTTGCAGACAAAGCAATATTAGTAGAGGGACCTACCGAACGAATATTAATGCCTAAAATGATAGAAAAGGTTGATGAAATTTCTGAATTGAAACTCTCAAGTCAATATATTTCATTAATCGAAGTTGGCGGTGCTTATGCCCATCATTTCTACAAATTACTTGACTTTCTCGAGATTCGTGCACTCATTATTACTGATATTGACACTGTTAAGCAAGGATTATCTGAATCTGGAAAGACAGTATATTGCGCTTGTAAAACTAATGAAGGTACTCATACAAGCAATGCTGGAATTAAGAATTGGTTCTTGGATTTGCAGTCAGAGACTGTTGATGCTGATGATGATAACGAATCTACTAGCGTTATTGAGCTATCGGAAATTGTTAGCAAAACTGATTCTGAAAAGGTTATAAATCTCCGCCGTATTGCATACCAAGTCCCTGAAGAATATTTAAGTGTGTTTGGGAGAAGCTTTGAAGATGCTTTTATGCTTGCAAACCTTAGTATATTTAATATAGAGGGAGAAACTGATATCAAAAAAGTGGACGCTGCATATAAAAAAGCGCAGAAAGTAGAAAAAACTAATTTTGCATTAAAATATGCATTGGATATCACTAGTTGGCAAGTGCCTAGATATATTAAAGAAGGGTTGCTTTGGTTAGCTGAAAATAATAAGAACTTACCGTACCAGGAAGAACTGCATGAATCTAAAAAAGGAAGCTGCGGTTCAGGAGGAATCTACACTATGATAAACCAAAATATATCTCTTAACCCTGCTGAATTAGCAGCAAGAGAAGCTCTAGAACAAGTTTTTAAATGCATTAAAGAACATAAAAGCTTTATTTTTGAAGCAGGAGCTGGTGCTGGTAAGACGTACTCTTTAATTCAATGCATAAAGCACATTATTGAATCAAAAGAATATGATTTACTTCGACGTAATCAACATATTGCATGCATTACATATACAAATGTTGCAAAGGATGAAATAAAGAATCGTACGGATAGTCATCCACTGGTACTTTCTGAAACAATTCATTCTTTTTGTTGGTCTATACTTAAAGATTTTCAACAAGATTTAAGAGATTTTCTACCCTCAATTGGACACTGGCCAGAAAGAATCAGTAGTAGTAATGATATTGAAAAAAAAACGGTGCTTTATGATCTTGGATATCCATCTATTGACGATTCCGAAATAAAACTTGAGCATGATGATGTAGTTGCATTAATGGTAAAACTCATGGAGAAAGAAAAATTTCGTATGATTTTTTCAATGCGGTTTCCTATCCTATTTATTGATGAATATCAAGACACTAATAAGGATTTTGTGAATTCATTAATAAAATTCTTTATTGAGACTGGTAAAGGACCCCTTATTGGTTTTTTTGGAGACCATTGGCAGAAGATTTATGGTTCAGCATCCTGTGGGAAAATAGAGCATAGAAGCTTAATAAGTATAGGGAAAAAGGCTAATTTTAGATCGGAGAAAGTTATAGTAGACTCTTTAAATAGAATGAGGCCTGAACTTCCACAACACGAATATGATTCAAGTTCAAAAGGAGTTATTACTATCTACCATACAAATAGCTGGCAAGGTGAAAGACGAACAGGTGCACATTGGGAAGGTGATCTTCCTCCTGAAAACGCACACCTATATCTTGAGTATATTAAAAAGCGATTAACTGAAAATGACTGGGATTTTGCTGCTGACAAGACTAAAGTCTTAATGTTAACGCATAATGTATTAGCTGATGAACAAGGATATAGAAACTTAGCAGATGTCTTTCCACGCACTGAAGCATATATAAAAAAGGAAAATCCTTATATCGCTTTTTTTGCAGACCTTTTAGAACCTGCTTGTGATGCTTATTTACAGCGCATGTATGGAGAAATGTTTTATATACTAGGAGACAGGACTCCTAAGATTCATAAGCACGTAGATAAAATTCAATGGGCTAAAGATATGGAGTCACTTATAGGAGTTAGGTGCACTGGAACTATACGTCAGGTTATAGACCTTCTTAAAGAAACAAAGCATCCTCGGTTATCTGAAAAGGTTGAGGCGAGCGAGAGAAAGTATGAAGGGTTATTAAAAAAAGATGAGAAAACAGAACAAGATAAAAGATTTATTGAACGTATGCAAAACTTAGAAAAAGTATTTTATTCTGAAGTAGTAGCATTAGTAAATTTTATAAATGATAAAACACCTTTTGCCACAAATCATGGTGTTAAAGGTGCAGAATTTGAAAATGTACTTGTTGTAGTTGGGAGAGGATGGAACCAATATAACTTTGGACAAATGCTAGAATGGGTAAATAATGGAGTTCCAAAAGGGAAGCAAGATAGCTACGAAAGAAATCGAAATTTATTTTATGTTGCTTGCTCCCGACCAAAGAAACGATTAGCACTCTTATTTACACAAAAATTATCAAGTTCAGCTATCGAAACATTAAATAGGTGGTATGGAGAAGATAGAGTTGTTCCATTACCGAACATCTAATATGAATTGCGAAAGGATATTTATGGTGAAAGGTGTATTTCAAATAAGTCTTGATACTTTTCTTCTTGGTGCATTAAGAAATAAAATAAATGAGCAACTCAATATTTCCTACAAGAAAAAATATGGAAAACACCGTGCATGGCATAAAATATGCGCAATAATGGATAGGCTTGATGATACGGTAAATTATCTGAACACTCTAAAATTAAACACAGGCAAATATCGCAGAAGTGCATTTGATTTTTATGATTTTATGAACAATGCATCTGTGGTTGTAGATTGTATAAAAGAGTTAGCGAAAATTTTTGATATACCCGATAATAAAATCAAAAGATCAACAGATATTTTTGGTCAATTTGGTTACGACGGAAAAGGAACAGATGAGAATTACTTTGAATACTTGCGTTCTTTATGTTCCGTTCACCCTGTAGAAACAAGCCGTCACAAAAAATATCAGGCTAACGATTTTGAATGTAGTCCGTTTGTTATTTGGAACAATGGAATATTGTCATATGATAATGACTGTGATATATACACAGTTGTTTATACAAGTAAAGATGGAGATAACAATAAAAGAATTCCTATATATATTTCTCAAGTATTCGAATATGTTAAAACAAGATTAGATTTTGTTGGAGAAATAACAAATGCTATCGATCAATATCAGAAACAAGTTATTTCTGATTTAAAAAGTAGGCCTATTAAAAAGCAAGAAGAGTTTGATAACTATGTTGATTATCTTAGAAATTTAAATATTGAATTAGAAGACCGATACGGTTCGGAAAATTTTTATTGTTTTGATGATATTATCAAGTTGTTTGAACTTAAATTCTCAAATACTGATAACCAAAATAAACTTGAATTGTACTTAAGTGCGCTTAAATATGCAATCACGTTCGAACATAATAGATTGCAAAACATGAGTAATACAGGATTTGGGAATAACGGCATGTTATATCCTGAAGAACATGTAGAAACATCATTATTTATGGAATTATATTCACCACGTAGTGAGAGTGATGAACAAAGAAAATATGGATATAACATAGAAAAAATTGAATATTTAGGTTATAATGCAGATTATGGCAATATACAAAATGCGTATATACTACTAGAAGAAGCTCTGCCATTTCTTGAAAGATATGTTTCATTTGAAGGTGCACAAGATGATTTTGAGTGTTATGCATTAGTTCAAGTAGCGTTATATTTGGACTGTTTGGAGAATGAATGCTTAATTAATAGGAATATTCCAAATGACTTAAAATACCGAAGAAGGTTATTATCGAGCGATGAATTAAAGGAACTTTTTATTTAAATGGCTCTGTGTCGGATAATCTATATACAAATTAGAGTATAACTAGAAGTTCGAACAGAAAAATGTTGTTCTTCAATCGAAAAAAATAGATTATGAGGTTACCTAATCAGTGATAGAAATGGATATATCAACCTAGAGATCTCATACATTTTGTGGCGAAGAGCAATTTATAGGGGCTACCATATAGCAGATTGGGTAAACAACTTTTACAGTACCTCATCATGCTATGTAGTTTGCCTTATCTGTAGGCTATGTTATTTCGTTTTCACCACTATTTTTTAAGCCATTTGTATCGAAATGGAGGCTAACATGAAAATCAAAGCTGATGACTATTTCAATAATGGATTGTTTGAAATGGCCCGTTTTGGGAAACACACTTTTATGAAAAACATTATGACACCAAGTCAACACCAGCGCTATGTCAAATCTTTAAAATTAGACTATATAGAATTAAAGAAGGAAATTGATAGCTTAATTTCTATTATCCGCGATAAGGTGACACAATGTAACCCTATTCGGTTACTATCGTTTTCGGCAGATATGTTTTTGGTGGGTCAACTTGGAGTACAATCCGAAATACAATTTCCAGGAGAAGATATTCCGACAGCCCGGATGACTGAGTATATTCAAAGCATTTTAGTTTCTTCGCCAAATAACTTTATTGATAAAGGCGAGGAGATTGATCCAAGCGAAATGTTCTTTTCAATACAAATTGATCTTAATAGATTATATAGTTTGATTAATCATTTTTATTTTTGTTGGGGTGCACGCCTACGCGATGAACATCCAGAATGGGATGAAACGATTATAATGACAGTTGTAGAGTCTCAGATGTTATTTCTTGTTCGTGGGCAACGATATCAAGTATTTGAAATTGAGTATTTTGAAAAACTGCTATTTGTTCACAATGATATCTTTAAGAAATTATTTGAATTAAGTGCTTCTGATATTGTAGAAGGGATTAAAAAACTCCAATATTCTTTATCACAAGGCAAACTTGATGCAATGAATAAGATAGGAAAACTCTTTGATGAGTTTTCAAATAATGAATGCATGGATCAAGAAAAATTCTTTGAGGAGCATCGTGAAGAGGGAAATGAATTTTTTGATGAGTTTTTTGGGACAAAATTGCGTGATGTTTTAATGATAACTGGTTGGAACGAGAAATTTGTCAAAGAACTATCTTATGGCCTCAATGAAGAGCAGAAATTCTTTGATAATTCTGAGTTTACTGGATGGCCTGTTATTGATTTACCTATTCAAAAACGCCCATTCATAAAGCTCAATGACAAGTATTACTGCTTTGATTATTACTCAATTATGGATAACTTCTATAGATCAATACAAAAAACGGTTACACGTTTAGCACCTGATTATTTATGGGCAGATCAGCAACAAAATGCTAGTGAAAAAATGGTTGAAAGTATATTCAAGCAGCTGTTACCCGGTTGTTTGATATACCACGAAAATTACTATCCCCAAAATGGATCAATCAAACAGGCAGCGGAAAATGATCTATTGGTCTTGTATTCAAATGTACTTATTATTGCTGAGGTAAAAGCAGGCTCTTTTGCGTATACTCCTCCATTGACTGATTTTGAAGCACATATAAAGTCTTATAAAGCTTTGATTGAAAAAGCTGATTGGCAATGTAAGCGTACTTATGACTACTTAACAAGCATAGACATGCCATATATTTATAATAAAGAACACAAGATAAAAGCCCAAATTGATATGTCGACGATAACGGACATCTATATGATGTCTGTAACGGTTGATAACATAAACGATTTTGCAGCTAGAGCGGAAAAACTTAATTTTTTACAATTACAATGTAATGCAATAAGCATTTCTGTTGATGACTTAATGGTATATAGAGAGTATTTTAAGTCACCTTTATGTTTTTTGCATTTTCTAAAACAACGAAAACTTGCAACTCAAGAGGAGAAAATTGCACTAAATGATGAACTAGACCATTTAGGAATGTATATCGCACACAATTGTTATACATTTCAGGCAGACCTAGTCCCACGGAATACCCATATTAAATTTTATGGATACCGAGAAAATTTGGATAATTATTTTTGTAGCCTTTATCACCCACAGCTACATCCAGAAAAACCTCTTCCTAATATTCCGGATTTATTTCTGCGGATTATAAATTATCTAGAAGATGAAGTAATTAGTAATAGAGTGGAAATCTCGAATTATCTACTAGATTTTTCTTCGGAAGCAAAAGAGGAGCTTTGCAATCAAGTAAAATATGCACTTAAACGGCAACTACAGACAAAATACCAAGCAGTATTCATCGCAGCTGGTACTGGAGACTCTTTGAGATATTCTTGTTTTGTAAATCAGCCTGGAATCACGCAATTATCTGATGATGAAAAAAGAAAGCATGTTTTGGCCACTCTAATCTGGAACAGTGACCCCGAGAGAGTATTAATTGATTTATACTTTGATGAAAACGAAGTATTCTGCAAGTTGATATTTAAGCATTTTACGTCAAATGATATTCAAGATGATGAATTTGAAGAACTGAGAGCTCAAGGAGAGAAACTGGCAAATATGCGTTTGGAGAAATACAAATTAATGCATTCTGGTAAGATTGGAAGAAATGAATTATGTCCTTGTGGTAGCGGAAAAAAATACAAGAGGTGTTGCGGATGCTAAAAGCTATTATTCTAGGACAGAAAATTCATAACTAAGGACAAACTTTATTGTAAAGAAAAGCTAATTTAATAGAGAAGGAATCAACTTTTTAGACAAACTTTAATTATTGGAAGCAAAAAGTCACTATTGGAAACACTGATTTTGGAAGCAACTTTTGGACAAAGTTTATTGTAATCTACAATTAAAAAAACTATATACAATAATATTTTATTGATAAAGGACGGGCGATAAGCCTATCCTTTATTTTGTTTACTGATGTAATATTATGGAATGTAATTAAATTAATACAAATTCAATGTTCGACACAAAATTTGTATTCTTTCGTTCGTACGTGGTATTAAATACTATTGTGTCTGTCAGTCAAGTAATTTGAAGGAAATCATGACAACAATCATAAGTTGATAAGTTAACTAAACAGCCTGGCACCTAATTTACTGATTATGATCATGCCACCTTTTTCTTACCTTGTAAGTATGGTGTATTACGTAAAAAACATAGCTCCTACAAAGACTACCAAATAAAGCATAAGACAGGTATCTAAATTATGATTTGGTATTCTTATACGGAGACGATATTCCCTACGATAACACCTGGGATCGCTCAGGGGATGTTAAGAGGCACATATTTTTAGAACACATTGAAGCAGATTTGAAAGAAAGGAAAATACCATACATTTAACTAAGAGGAACATTAGAAGATCGAATTAAGAAAGTTGAGAGTAATATGGGAATATTCGAGTACCTGCATAATAATAGAGACTCGAATTTTCGAGTCTCTTAGAATGAAGTCTTATGCAGTTACTTAGTAAATTGATTATAAAGAATAGACCCCTGGGAACTTGTATACTATTTCATTTCTTGAGCGACTGTTTCTCCTGCGAGCTTGCCGGACGTAACTGCCCATGAAAGCATACAGGTAGGCATGGATTCATATCCATGAACACCTCCGACACATTCACCGGCGGCGTATAATCCAGGAATAACTTCACCTTTTGTATTTTCCACTTTAAAATCCTCTGTTACACGAACACCGCCAAGAGTGGTTGCAAAACGAAGCTTCTGCTCAATTATGTAGTATTTTCCGTTTGTGGCTAATGGGAAAAGCTGTTTGCGCCCGAATTGGCTGTCATTTCCCGATAAAACCATTTTATTCCAAGTTCTGATGGTTTCCTCTAATGCAGCACCATTTATGCCTGCAGCAGCGGAAACCTCTTTTATATTAGTTCCACGGCGGAAAATTGGCGTACCACCTGGGGTGTTAAACCACTTTTCCTGTTCCTCAAATGTGAAGCGTCCTGCAGGACTTAAATCTGCATTCGCGAGAGTACTCCATTTATCCCAAGCTTTTTGATCCATTACAAGATAAATGATATCATCTGTCTGCTGCTTAGTTGCATTCTTTATAGATACAAAGTCCATGTTTTCATTTATAACACGTTTGCCTTCTTTATTTACATATATAGCGCCAGTCTGTTGTGTTGTGAGCATGCTATGAACTGTTGCAACACGTCCGATTCCAGGCTTAACCTCAATGCCTTGGGGATACGTTTTTGCATAATCCATAAATTGCAATTGGGCACCAATATCCTTAGCCATGTTTATTCCTTCGCCTGTAGAGGATGCAGCTCCGTAGAAAAGCACATTCGAAAGAGCGTCTGAAAGCATATCAGGATTGTTTCCAAAACCCCCGGTTGCAAGGATGGTTTTTTTGGCTTTAATATTGATGGTATTACCTTCAACGTCCTTTGCAGTTACACCTGCTACAGCGTTTCCATTCATTATGAATTTCTGTGCGGTTGTTTCCATCATGATTTTTCCGCCTGCATCAGTAAACTTTTTAGCTAAAATATTAAGCATATTTCCACTTCCGCCGGTTACGGAATATGACCGCTGTACGGAATGCTCAGGAAAATTGGAAAACTGTTTTTCAATAGGAATATTCATATTTTTAATTAGCCAATCAACTGTTGAGCCCATTTTATTTGCCAGAATCCAAGTTAGGCGTGCATCGTTGGCAAATTTGCCGCCCTTCATAAGGTCCATGAATATTTTTTCGGGCGTATCGTTTGTAAGCCCAAATGACTTTTGCAACTCTGAGCCTCCACCAGCAAGACCGCCAGCAATAGCGGATGCTCCGCTAAAGGCAGGAAGCTTTTCTATCAATAATACATTTTTAACGCCGTTCTGTACTGCTGCATTTGCTGCAGTCAATCCAGCCCCGCCGCCTCCTATAATTAACAAATCAGTTTCTTTTTCTATTGTCTTGCCTGCAGAAATTGTTGAATTTACCGGTACTACGGCTTTTAATGCCTCTGCATCTCCTCCGGCAAGTTTGACACATGCTGCTACTGCCTCTAAAATTCCTTTGGAGCTATCAGATGCACCTGTAACTGCATCAACCTTTAAAGTCTGCCCCTCAACAATTTTCTGGGGGATTCTGTCTATGGCAACATCACAAATTCCCTTTGTTTCACTGTGAGACAATACCTTAACACTCTTAATAGAACTAGCTGTGAATACTACTTCAACTTTAATAGTTCCATTGTGCCCATTTCCTTCTGAAGTGTAGGTTCCGGCTTTATACCCTGCTGTTGATGCATTTAAGCTTTGTCCGTATCCTGTTACAACAGACATAAGCATGCATATGCACAGAAATGCAGCCAGTAGTATTTTTTTTCTTTTTTTAAACATACTTTCCTCAACCTCCATTTTTAATATAAACATACTGCAGTACGTACCGAAGTATGTTATTACATTTCTAGTATAATTATCCCATCGATTGTTTGTCAAGTATCAAACAATCATATAGTCGTACTTTTAGGAGTTTAGTGATAACTTTACGGTATATTGACTTAAAATAGAACACCATATAGAATGAATGTTAGATGAATCACTTAGTTCGAGAAAGGATGATGGCAGTGTCTATTAAGCCCACCCCAAGGGATAGCAAATCATATCAGACAAAACAATCTTTATTAGATTCAGCAATAACTTTGTTTTTAAAATACGGGGTTAATAAAGTTACAATAGATGATATATGTGCCGAATGTGGATTAAGCAAGGGAGCATTTTATTATAATTTTGCGTCAAAAGACCACGTTGTTACATTTTCTGTAAATTCAGGATTGGATAAATATATAGCAGAGCATTTTGTATTAAACATAAACATGCCGGTAATCGAGCAATTGATCAGTTTGAACATGTGTGCATTTGATTACTTTAAATATATAGGCAAAGAAATGACCCGCGCTTCTTACGAAGGACAAATTCGTTCCTGCATCGATGTTCGTATACTTGAACGTACTTATGTGGATGCCCTTGCATCATTGGTTCGGCGGGGTTTGAAAGAAAATTCTTTTAGTACAAGCCTTAACGAAGACTATACCTATATGCATTGTATTGCAGTATTTACCGGCATACTTTTAAAGTGGTGCACACAAGATGACAAAATGGATGTGATGTTGGATTGGTCGAAAATGATAGAAGAGCAATTTCGCATTATGGGCAAGAGATAGGTACTCAATGGCAGTGCCTATCTTTTGTTTTGCTGTAACTTCGCAAACTTTTTTTGAAGATATGCAATCCTCATCCTTTATAATACAATTATAATAACGAAGGAGAGGATAAAATGTTTGTATATCAGATTTGCAAGAACAGAAATACCCTGTGAAAGTTTGGCTTTCCGATAGGGATGAAATAGAAGGTGAGTGCTTATCACAGATACATAACCTGTCGAGGCTTCCTTTTTTACATAAATGGATAGCGCTTATGCCGGATGTACATGCAGGAAAGGGGATGCCTATAGGTGGAGTAATAGCAACTGACGGGGTTATCGTTCCAAATGCTGTTGGGGTAGATATTGGGTGCGGAATGGCATTTCTGCAAACCAACATTGAAGCAAAGTTATTGGCTGATACAATGACTATATCAGGAAGCTTGCTTCAGTGTATCATAGGTGATATCTTGAGAAATGTACCTGTGGGTTTTGTTCACCATAAAGATAAGCAAGAATGTAAAGCAATATATGAAGCACTTGCTAACACTGAGAAGTATAAATCTGTAGAAAAGCTTGTTCAAGAGATGGAAGATGGGTATTACCAGGTTGGTACGCTTGGAGGAGGAAACCACTTTCATAACATTGCCAGAGAGTTGAATGAGAAATGGTATTCCTCAGTCCCTGACGAATACAGAATTGCATACTTGCCTGTTGATACAGAAGAAGGGAAGTCTTATATCAATTATATGAACATGGCTTTAAACTTTGCACAGGAAAACAGGGCAAAGACGCTGGACAAGATAATGGAATTATTCACAAGATGGTGTGAAAGAAATCTCAGCATCACACCTGAGTATTCCAACCTGATAAACTGTTATCACAACTACGCTGCTCTTGAGAACCATTACAATAAGAATGTATGGATACATCGCAAAGGTGCTATAAGAGTTAGGGCGGCGAGGTAGGAATAGTGCCTGGAGCAATGGGCTCATACAGCTATATAGTTTCGGGAAAGGGATGTGAAGAAAGCTTCAATTCTTGCTCTCATGGTGCAGGAAGAAGATTTTCAAGGACAAACGCCAAGGAAACATATTCTGTTGAAGAAGTGATACTTGATTTGAAAGAAACTGGCGTTGTCTTAGGAAAGAACAAGAATTCCGACGTTGCAGAGGAATGCCGTTTCTCAAATAAGGATATTGAGAATGCCATAACAAATGAGGCTGATCTTGTTAATGTTGTAAAGAGGCTTTCAACTTTAGGTGTGGTTAAGAGATAATTATTGAACTGATGTATAAGTGCAGTAGTAGAAAGCGGGAGGGATGGTTCCTCCTACTTTTCGTATTTCAAAACCAATATCGGAATTATCGGAGGTAATATGGGGGTATCCAGTATTCCCTTGAAAATTATTAATAAAACTACATACAATAATATTTTATTGATAAAGGACGGGCGATAAGCCTATCCTTTATTTTGT
>CAZNMO010000104.1:0-6062 GCA_964574195.1 uncultured Clostridiaceae bacterium
AGCTTTTATAGCACGTGGAAATATAAGCAACACACTGCCCTCTTTTTATATGCGCCATTATCATCTGATACTTGGTTTCCATGGATACCCCTCCTAACTGTACTGGTACAATGCTTCTAAAACGCCGTTGTCAGCCTTTGGGATTTGGTTATATACTTGAATTGTACCGGTAATGAATGCTAATTGCAATAGTGAGTATATGGTACAAAATATTGATTGGAGGTACAGCTATGGAAAAAATAGTTGGAGAATTCCTTGTCAGCACTGATAAGTCACTTCTTTCACTGGATACTGTATATGATTTTCTGGTAAACAGGTCCTACTGGGCAAAAAGCCGTACTAAGGAGCAGATTAGCAGATCTATTGAAAACTCAATGTGCTTCGGAGTATATGAAAAAGGCAGGCAGGTTGGATTTGCCAGGGTAGTCACTGATTACTCCGTAATGTACTGGCTATGTGATGTTTTCATAGACGAAAATTATAGGGGAAAGGGACTCGGAAAGCTTTTGGTGGAATGTGTAGTTAGTCATCCTGAGTTGAAGGACCTTAATGGTATCCTTGCTACAAGGGATGCGCAAGGGCTGTACCAGAAGTACGGCTATGCCGCACCAGACCCTGCTTTGACCACCTTCATGGGAAAAAGAAAAATACCATTGTCTCCGGCATAAAACCGGAGCTTTGTTTTATTACAAAGCAAAATATGCTTTCCTGAATGAAATAGAGTTGATAAGCAATAATATGTTTGTTGATAATATATAGTTTAGGAAGGTAAAAGGATGTATAATTATAAATATATCGAAGACCTGAAGCACAGGCTGGAAGCTGGAGACCAGGAAGCAAGAGAGAGATATGAGAAGATCATGGAATGCCTGAAGTCGATGGATGACGATAGGGTGGCTAATTGTATAATACTTATGAAGCAGTATATTCCGGAGCTTTGGAATCAAAGTGCCTTGTTGCTTAAAAAATATATAGTTGATGAGGATAGAAGCCTTGAATACCTGAGCAAGGACGAGGTAGAGCTGATTGAGTTCCTGAGGGAATATCTGAAGGATTGAAGGATGGAGGTACAAATGGCAACAGACAAATACGAAAACATCAGAAGACAGATCATTGAAGCCGGGGTGGAAATGGCAAAGACCAGGCTGGTGCTCGGTACGTGGGGAAACATCAGTGTGAGGGTCCCAGGAGAGGACTGCTTTGCGATCACACCCAGCGGGGTAGACTATAACGCTATCGTGGCTGAGGGTGTCGCAATCATGGATATGGCGGGAAGGATCGTTGACGGGAACATGAAGCCATCCATTGAATGGCCGATGCACCTGGAGGTCTATAAAAGCAGGGGCGATGTAAATGCGGTGGTACATACCCACAGTACTTATTGTACTGCAATGGCAATAGCGCGAAAGCCGATACCTGCTGCTGCAGAGGATATGGTTCAGATTGTAGGAGGAAATGTCCGGGTAAGCAGATACTGCCTGCCGGGCTCTCCGGAGCTTGGTAAAGCTGCAGTAGAAGCTTTGGAGGGCAGAAATGCCGTTATTCTTGCCAACCATGGCTGCCTTGCCGCCGGCAAGAGCTTGAAAGAGACCATGAAGATAGCACAGATCGTTGAAAAATCAGCCCATGCAACAATACTGGCACAGCTAATGGGTGGAGTTGTGGAATTAAACCAGGATGAAATCGATATCATGAGAGATTTTTATCTGAATCAATATGGACAGAAATAGGGAGAATATAAAAAATCCGATGCATTACCGCATCGGATTTTTTTACTTTTTCAATTACTTCTCAAGCTTGAATTCGGGATTTGTGATCGTAAATATATCCTTCAGCCCGGAAGATGCATAGACCTTTTTGTCGGCGGTTATGAATACCGCTTCTACGTTGTCCAGCTTCTCTATCAGCTTCATTCCTTCCTCCGGACCATAAAGCAGGCAGGTGGTCGACAATCCGTCTCCATCAATAGACTTGTCGGTTATTATCGATACACTGAAAAGGTTGTTCTCAACAGGATAGCCTGTGAAGGGATCAAGTATATGGTGGTACTTCTTGCCATTCACCTCGAAATATCTCTCATAGGTACCTGAAGTAACAACTGTTTTATCCTCTACAGTTACAACACCGATGAATTCTCCTCTTGGATTGAAAGGATCCTGAATGGCTATTCTCCAAGGGCTCCCCTTAAGATTGCCGCCTATTGTCATTACATTGCCGCCGAGATTTATTATGGCATGCTTTACTCCGTTTTCCTTCAGTATCCGTGCCGCTTCATCGGCAGCATAGCCTTTGGCTATGGCACCGAGGTCAACCTTCATACCTGGTACTTCAAGGTATGCTGAGTGCTTTTCCTTATTAAGTATAAGCTTGGTATAATCTACAAGCTTTACGGCTTCTGCCAGCTTGTCTTTATCTGGTATGGCAGCATACTCCGTACCTATATTCCAGGACTTGACCACAGGGCCTACTGTTATGTCGAAAATTCCCTTGGAATTCTCAGAATATTGCTTGCCCTTTTCTACCACATAGAAGGTATCAGGGCTCAAAACAACCTCGTTTTTACCGGAAGCATTATTCAGGGCAATGATCTCACTTGTATCAGCGTTATTTATAGTCATTTCCCGTTCTATTTCTGCTATCCTTGCAAATACCTGATCAATGATTTTTTCATCCGGTTTGTCGTATAAGGTTACCTCTACGATCGTACCAAGAAGATAATCAGTTTTGCTTAAGGGTTCTGCTGCAGCTTTTGCAGTCCCACCCTGGCAGCTTGTAAATAATAAAGTAATTGCAAAGATGATTACCGCTAGTGATTTTTTTGATCTTACCAAATTCAAAATGGCACCTCCAAATTGTTAACAGCTATGTTATTTTCTAAATACTTAAAAAAATTTACATATTTAATTCTATATGATACATTTATAGTATTGCAAGCATAAAATCAATAATGATAATTAAATTCATAATGTTAAATGTCTGGCAATATCCTGTAATAGAAGCATCTGGGCTTTGTTACAGCAAATATCATGATACTATATATTAATTAATCCATACTATTAATATATACTATTTTTATTGTATAATATATTGGAATAATAAATTTTAGCAAAAATCTGCTCGAAATAAGTAGAAGGCAATCAAGATTGAGTCGGCATTTATAATATTGATAGAGTACGGACTCTTTAAAGATGTATTTACTAAATATTATGTGAGGTATTTTATGAGATTCAGAAAAGGTGACCTGATTATAGTTGTTATTCTTGTGGTGGCTGTGATTGGCTGGTTCGGAATAAAACAGCTGGGGAGTTCAAAGGCGGAAACCATGGCTATTATAGAAGTTGGCGGAAGTATATACAAAACTGTTCCGGTCGCAAAAGGAATGGAACAGGAAAAAATTCATATAGAGCTGGATAATGGCAGTCATATTGATATAGTTGTTGATGAGAACGGAGCATTTGTAGAGGATGTGGTATGTCCGGACAAGATATGCCAGAAAACAGGATTAGTGAACAAGGTCGGCCAGAGTATAGTGTGCCTTCCCAACAAGGTAGTTGTCTACATTGAGGGAGAAGCTGAAGTTGTGGTTGACGATGTCTCCTTCTGATGCCCTGCTTCTTGTAATATTTATTGTGAAAGTTCACAGAGGAGATTATTATGAGTAGAACAAAAAAAATGGTACTGCTGGGTATCCTTGTTTCTCAGGCATTGATCCTGCATTTGATAGAAAGGATGATCCCGGTACCTGTGCCGGTCCCAGGAATCAAGCTTGGACTGGCTAACGCAATTTCCCTAATGGCTATAGTATTTTTTGGAACCAAAGAGGCGATATTGGTTGTTGCTCTGAGAACATTCCTGGGGTCGGTTTTTGGAGGAGGAGTCTCTTCCTTCCTGTACAGTTTTATCGGTGGAACGATAAGTACATTGGTAATGGCAGTCATGTACAAAAAGCTCGGAAACCTGTTCAGCATGCCGGCAATAAGTGTTGTTGGGGCAATATTTCACAATATTGGACAGATACTAGTGGCAAGCTTGATAGTTCAGAATATGAGACTATTCTATTATTTACCTGTTTTGATGATTTCTGCAGTGATTACAGGATTGTTCATCGGATTTGCGGTGCAATACACATTGAGACCTATGAAGCACATACTCAGAATGGGAAGTGACACAAATGTGGAATGAAAACGAGTTTTTGAGAAAAGAGCTTGAAGCTGTGGAGCTTACGATAAAAAGCTCCTTAAAGACAAGAAACAAAACTGTTAAGGAAGCCCTGGTCCGATTTGTTGAAAGCGGCGGGAAAAGGTTAAGGCCTGCCTTTGCAATAATTGGAGCTTCCTTTGGCAGCTATGATGAAGAGAAAACCAGATCAGTTGCTGCGGCTTTGGAGATAATACACATGGCAACTCTTATACACGATGACATAATTGATGATGCAAAGCTGAGGAGGGGCAAGGAAACGGTTCATTCCGTCCTGGGAAAGGATGTGGCCGTATACAGTGGGGATTTTCTTCTTACCCGTGCCTTTATGCTCGTGGCTGAGTTCGCAGACATGAACATGCTCAAACAGGTTGCAAAAGCCTCTGCATATATATGCGACAGTGAGATAGCACAGAATGAGCAGAGATATGACACCGATGTAAGCGTCAAACAGTATCTGAAGCGGATAGGCGGCAAAACTGCCGCATTGTTTTCCATCAGCCTTTACATGGGAGCAGACAAGGCGGGCTGTCCCAGGAAGCTTGTAAACAAGCTGGGAGTCCTGGGCTACAATATGGGTATGGCCTTTCAGATCGTAGATGACATACTTGATTTGACCGGAAGCGAGGCCAAGGTGGGCAAACCGTTGCTCAATGATGCCGTTCAGGGCGTTTACACATTGCCTATAATTTATGCACTTCGTTCCGAATACAGGAAACAGGTCCTTGAAGCACTGGGCAGAATGCACAAGGATAACGGGATGTCCCTGTATGCTTTCCTGGATGCCTCAAAGGCCATAGAGAGATCCAAGAGCCTGGCCGAAAAGTATATACAGAAAGCTTTGAAAAGTGCAGGGGAGCTTCCGGATTCTATTGGCAAAGACTTGATAATTGAAATAATAAATGAGCAGCTTGAAAGAAAATTCTAACTGCCTTCGTCTAAACATATTGTTGACTATGGGTGCATTGCTTGGCAACGCACCCATTTCTTATTTCAGGCTTGTACAGTTTTACATAGTTATATGTTGAATGCGCATGGAAAATGTAGCATAATTATTATGGATATTTAAAAGGAGGATCGACAATGAACACATTACAGGCAATAATACTTGGAATCATACAGGGGCTTGCTGAGTTCCTGCCAATTAGCAGCTCGGGCCATCTGGTGCTGTTTCAAAAGATATTCGGGATCAATGAACCTACCCTGATATTTGACACCATGGTACATGTGGGAACACTGGCCGCTGTGATAACGGTTCTTTGGAAGGATATATATTCACTTCTGAAAAGGCCTTTTCAGAAGCTTACCTGGTTATTGGTCGTGGGAACGATACCCACTGTAATAATTGCAATTTTATTCAAAGATACAATAGAAATGGTGTTCAAGTCAGGCAGTACCCTGGGCTTCGAATTCATCATCACAGGACTGATACTTCTATTTGCTGAAAGGCTGAATAGTGGCAGGAAGCATGTGGCGGAAACCTCTTATCTGGATGCAGCGTTTATAGGTATCATGCAGGGAGTGGCAATAATGCCGGCAATATCCAGATCAGGGCTTACCATTTCCGGTGCTCTCATGAGAAATTTGGACAGGGAGTTTGCAGCCAAATTCTCATTCCTTATGTCTATTCCGGCTATTCTGGGAGCCGCTGTTTTCCAGATGAAGGATATCATGGAGGAGGGCGGAGCAGCCCTTATAAGTACCCCATTGCTTGCTGGAACTGCTGCAGCTGCAGTAGCCGGTTATTTCTCGGTAAGGTTTATGATAGTCCTTATAAAGAAGGGCAGCATGAAAGTATTCTCTTATTATGTGTTCGCATTGGGAGCATTGGTGCTGCTTGATCAATACGTTACGCACCTGTTTTT
>CAZNMO010000104.1:6072-16974 GCA_964574195.1 uncultured Clostridiaceae bacterium
ATGAGTTCAAGCGACAGGCTGTAACTTGAGGCTAAAGGGAAAAAATGAAATACATTTGTAATATTCATATACTATAGAGTTATTATATAATTGAAGTATGAAAAAAATTGCAGTATGACGAGGTGAATGAAGGTGGAAGAGCTTAGGGAACTGCTGCCATATCTCAAGATGTGGAATACCTATGTGGATATAGGTATAATCGCCGTTATTATTTATAAAGTCATGAACTTAATAAAGGAAACAAGGGCGGAGCAGCTGATAAAAGGTATTACGGTACTTGTAATCGCCACCAAGCTCAGTGAAGTCCTAGGCTTTCATACAGTCTACTGGCTGCTGAAAAACACTATAACAGTAGGAGCCATCGCCATTGTCATAATATTCCAACCTGAGCTGAGACGTGCTCTTGAGCATATCGGCAGGGGCAGGTTCTTCGCCAAAGGAGAATTGCTCGAACAGGAAATAGAGATCATGATGGATGAGATAAATACTGCGGTCACCCACCTTTCCAAGAACAAGATAGGCGCAATAATTGTACTTGAACAGGATACAGGTCTCAATGAATACATAGAAACCGGCACAAAAATGGATTCCATGGTATCCCATGAGCTTCTGGTAAATATCTTTATTCCAAATACGCCACTCCACGACGGTGCTGTCATAATCAGGAGAAATCGCATAGCGGCATCAGCTTGCTTCCTGCCCCTGACACAGAGCCAGAACCTGAGCAAGGAGCTTGGTACCAGGCATAGGGCGGCAATAGGTATCACAGAGATATCCGATGCCCTGGTCATAATAGTGTCGGAAGAAACCGGAGTCATATCCTTTGCCAAGATGGGCAGGCTTTCCAGGTACCTGGATACCAAGTCCCTGACGGAAATAGTAAAAAACAGTTACAGCATCAAGGATGTAAGACAGCCCATATGGACGAAGTGGGGTGCCAGAAATGAATGATAGGCTGATAAACAAGGATATAACAAAAAGAATAGTGTCAGTTATGCTGGCACTGCTGCTTTGGGTATATGTAATAACAGAACAGAACCCTGACATAATAAAGGACATTACTATTCCTATAAGACTGGTCAATACAGTGTTTCTTGAAGAAAACAATATGGTACTTGTAAATGATCCCTCCAGCTTCAAGCTGGTTTTAAAGATGAAGGGCAAGAACAAGGTCCTTGAAAAGCTGAATGAGAACAGCGTTGAAGCGGTAGCCGACATGGCAGGTCACAGGCTCAAGGGCGATAACTTCCTGGAAATCAAGATTAATGGCATCCCTGAGGATGTGAACATAATGCAGAAATCCGCGGAAAGCCTTAAGGTTGTATTGGAGCCGAAGCTGACAGTTCAGAAAAGTGTTCAGATCAACCTGATGGGGGATCCTACACCTGGGATGGCTGCCATGATGCCAACAATGGTGCCTAGTGATGTTATAATAACCGGCGCGGAATCCCAGATAAATAAAATATCCAGTGTCAGGGTCGATGTGGATATGGCGGGTGTGAACGGAGAGGTAAAAAAGGTGCTGCCTGTAAGGGTGCTGGATGAAAACGGAAAGGATATAAGCGGTATTACAGTCGATCCGGTCAATGTGCAGGTGAGCATACCTGTAGAGAACACAAAGCTGGTGAGCGTAGAGACTGATATCTTCGGGACTCCTGCTGAAGGATACATGGTCAATAATATTTCAGCTGCACCAAGAGAGATCCTTATTACCGGAAAACAGGAAGTGATTTCAGGAATAAATTCCATAAAAACTGAGAAAATTGATATTACCGGTGAAACCGCTGATATATCCAGAGATATAGGAATTATATTGCCTACAGGTGTTGAGGTTACTGATAACACCCGGATGGTAAAGGTAATGGTAGATATTGAAAAAAGTGTGACAGATGAAGTCACTATTTCCAACTTTGAGTACCGGAACCTGGCCGGAGATATGAAACTGGATAGCATCCAGGGAGAGGTAGTGGTCTCCCTTAAGGGTGCAGAAAGTTTGGTGGCAAATGCAGCAAACGCTATAAGGTTTTATGTTGATCTGAGCAATGCTGTTGAAGGAGAAAATGCCATCGACGTTTCCTGGGAGGCGCCTGACGGAATTGAGGTGCTGAACGTTCTGCCTCACCAGATCAAGGTCGTTCTTAGAAAAGTGGCTCCATAGGTGTGATTGAAGGAGATGGTCAAGTGATCTTTGCAATAAATAACCTTAAGCAGCCTGTTAAGGAGATAACCTCCAATAATGATCTGGACATCGTAAGAAGGCTTGCCGCAGCAAGGCTTAGGGTCGGTGTCGGAGATATAGGCAATTTAAGGATAATAAGAAGATCTGTAGATGCAAGGGATAAAAGAGATGTCCTGCTTATATACACTGCTGAGGTTGAACTGATGGGTGATATTAACCTGTCGGGGTATAGGAAGATAAAGGATGCAATCATCATTGAGGATCAGAAGAACCAGGAGGATACAGCAGGGGAGCTTCCTCGCGGTAACAGAAAAATACATGACAGGCCAATTATAATAGGCAGCGGACCGGCAGGATTATTTGCCGGTTTAATTTTAGCACAGCATGGCTACAAGCCGCTTATACTCGAAAGAGGCTATGATGTGGATAAGCGGTCGGAGGCAGTAAGCACCTTTTTCGGTACTGGAACCTTTGACGTTCATTCCAATATACAGTTCGGAGAGGGAGGCGCCGGGACCTTCTCTGATGGCAAGCTTACCACAAGGGTAAAGGACAAAAGGATAAGTAACGTGCTAAAGACATTTGTGGAACAAGGTGCCCCGAAGGAGATATTATATCTGAGCAAGCCCCATATCGGTACGGATATATTGAAAAAAGTTGTAAAGAACATGAGAAACAAGATCATCGCCTTGGGCGGGGAAGTAAGATTCGCCAGTCAGGTCACTGATATGCTTGTAGAAAACGGAGCGGCAGTGGCGGTTGTTGTAAATGGAAGCGAGATCATACATTCCAATGTGATCATTGCAGCTCTGGGTCATAGCGCCAGGGATACATATAAGATGTTATATGAGAAGGGAGTCAGCATAGCTCCAAAGCCCTTCTCCATAGGAGTGAGGATCGAGCATCGTCAGAGTATGATCGATGAAGCTCAGTATGGCAGTTTCGCAGGGCACCCAGCCCTTGGGGCCGCGGATTATCTACTGACAACACGAAGCAGTACCACTGGAAGAGCCGCCTATAGCTTTTGCATGTGCCCGGGAGGACAGGTGGTTGCGGCTGCTTCTGAGAATGGAATGCTGGTGACCAACGGTATGAGTGAATACAAGAGGGATAGAGAAAATGCCAACAGTGCCCTGGTGGTGTCCGTATCACCGGAAGACTTTAAGGGCAATCATCCATTGGCAGGAGTGGAGTACCAGAGAACATGGGAAGGCAAGGCTTACGAGCTGGGGGGCAGGAATTTCCATGCGCCTGTCCAGCTGGTGGGTGATTTTCTTATGGGCAAGTCCTCCGGTGCTTTGGGAGGGGTAAAGCCCAGCTATTCTCCGGGGGTAAAACCGGGAGATCTGCATCTTTGCCTGCCTGCCTATATAACAACTACCATGAAGGAAGCTCTTAAGGATTTTGACAGGAAAATCAAGGGCTTTGCCAGTGGGGATGCAGTGCTTACAGGGGTTGAGACAAGAACCTCGGCTCCTATCAGGATTACAAGGAAGGAGAACCTGGAGAGCGAGAATATAAGCAATTTTTATCCAATAGGTGAGGGAGCCGGATATGCCGGGGGAATAATGAGCGCAGCTTTAGATGGGATGAAGGCGGCTGAAAGGATAATACAAGAGTTTAGTCCTCAATAGAGATTGCTTATATTTGAAGAAATGGTTCATAAGACACAAGTACTGGTTGCGCGTTGCGAGTTGCGAGTTGCGCGAGGTCAGGGCAATGGCTTCGAAGGCATACTTGATCGCGAAACGCGAAACGCGAAACTCGCAACCATACTCCGGAGGAATACCCTGAGGAATAGGAGAAGTTATTATGAAAAGAGATATTGAGCTGATACTTGACTCTACCCATGACGCGATGATAGGTGTTGACGCTGACGGGATAATAACGCTTTTCAACAAAGCTGCGGAAAGGCTGACAGGTATTGATTCCAAAGCAGCCCTTGGTAAGCCTGTCGCTGAGGTAGTCAATGACACAAGACTGCCCTATATACTGGAGACAGGTGATTCGGAGCTGAACAGGCAGCAGAACCTAGGCAATATTAAAATAGTAACAAACAGAATGCCTGTTAAGGACAAAAATGGAAGGATCATAGGCGCAGTAGCAGTATTCAGGGATATCACCGATGTGATACATCTGGCTGAGGAAATAACCAACCTGAAGGAAATGCAGAGCATGCTAGCTGCTATTTTCTATGCCACCCAGGATGCAATATCTGTTGTTGACCAGAATGGCTTGGGTGTAATGATAAATCCTGCATATACAAGGATAACGGGGCTAAATGAGAAGGATATAATAGGAAAGCCTGCAACTGTGGATATTGCAGAAGGTGAAAGCATTCACATGCAGGTCATCAAAACAAAGAAGCCTATCAAGGGTGCGCTTATAAAGGTAGGCCCTCTGCACAAGGAAGTCCTTGTAAATGCAGCACCCATAATAGTTGACGGTGAGCTTAGGGGGAGTGTTGGAGTAATACATGATATGTCCGAAATTACCAAGCTCTCGGATGAACTAAAAAATGCAAAGGATATAATAAGAAGCCTGGAGGCCAAGTATACCTTTGAGGACATTATCGGTAAGGATCCCTTAATGGTTGCAGCTGTTGAAAAGGCTAGAAAAGCTGCTGAGATACCCATAACAGTATTGCTGAGAGGTGAAAGCGGAACAGGTAAGGAGATATTTGCCCATTCCATACATAATGCCAGTGAGAGAAAATACAGGAAGTTTGTCAGGGTAAACTGTTCTGCAATACCAGAGACCCTTCTGGAATCAGAGCTTTTCGGGTATGATGAGGGAGCATTTACCGGAGCCAGGAAAGGTGGTAGGAAGGGACTCTTTGAAGAGGCCGACAAAGGTACTATTTTTCTTGATGAAATCGGTGAAATACCTCCCGGCACACAGTCGAAGCTCCTTAGGGTACTTCAGGAAAAGGAGTTTGTAAGGGTTGGGGGGACAAAGTCCATCAATGTGGATGTGCGAGTAATTGCTGCAACCAATGTAGACCTGGAAGCGGCAATTGACAAAGGCAGCTTCAGGGCGGACCTGTATTACAGGCTTAATGTACTGCCTATAAGGATACCGCCACTCAGGATGAGAAAAGGTGATGTCTACGACCTGTGCATATTTTTTATAAGGAAGTTAAATCAACAGTATGGACGTAATGTTCTGGACATCTCTCAGCAGGCTATCCGGCATCTGAAGGAATACAACTGGCCTGGAAACGTGAGAGAGCTCGAGAATGTCATAGGGCGTGCCATAATTAATATGAAGATAGGTGATACTGTTATACTTGACAGCCATCTTCCGCAATTCGAGAGACTTTTGAGGAAGGATGAGGCGCATACAGTTCAAGAGGAAGAGTATAGCAGTACCTCCATGACTCTGGAGGACGTAGTGGAACAAGCAGAAAAAAGATATATAGAACAGGTCATTAAAGAATGCAGTAATAACAAGACCAAGGCTGCAAGACTTATGGACATATCCTTGCGAAGCCTCTACTACAAATTGGAGAGATACGGCCTGGAATAAGATAAAAAGCTTGATGCAATCGGCATCAAGTTTTTTTATTGTGTTGTTTGAAGTTTTCTCGCGTCGTTTTCGTATATAAGAAGAGGATGGCAATTAAATTTGGAAGATGTGGATGAAAGTGGTAATATGGTAATGTGTGACATTAATGGGTTTATGACGGGGGTGTAAATATGGGTATAATCCTGAAATACATGCTGAGGAATCTCAGTGAAAAGAAAATGAGGACTTTCCTGATAATGCTGGCTATCACTCTGTCAACAGGAGTGTTTTTCGCTTCCATGGCAATATCGGACAGTATGATGCAAACCTTTATGAAGACTATTAAAGGCTATTATGGTAATTGCGATCTGGTAATATGGCCTTCTGAGGAATCGCCATCACCGTATTTTTATAAAGCAGGTGCTGAAAAGCACATGGATATATTGGAATATGCCATTGGTGGATTGGGGACTTCGGCATATTTCAAGTCATCAAAGGATGAAGAGATAAATATGAACCTTAAGGGTATGGATCTGGATGAGCTTAACAGGATGAATCCCTTCAGCCTCTATGGACAGCAAGGGCTGTACCCCTTTGAGGGAAGAAAGCTGGTTATAGCTTCCACTACTGCTGAAAAATACGGTATTAAGCTTGGAGATTCAATCAACCTCGAAATTGGAAAAGGCAAATTCAAGTTCAAGGTATGCGGTATAGCGGCTCCGGCAGGCCATTTCAAAAGCGAAGGGGACCAGGTCGGCGGTGTCATACCTTGGGGAACCATGAGTTCATTGATAAATGCAAAGGGTAAGGTTGATACCATCTACCTTAAGCTTAAAAACCCGGAGCAGAAACAGGAAGCAATAGAGCTTTTATCCAAGGAATACAGCAGTTATAAGGTTGAAGAGCCTTTTCCGTATGAAATGCTGGAGGCACAAACTAGAGACATAAGCATGGTATTTATGATGCTCTCCTCGGCAGTTTTTTTTATGAGTATTTTCATTGTATATTCCTCCTTCAAGGTCATAACTGCCGAAAGGCTGCCTGTAATAGGCACCTTCAGGAGTATAGGGGCAACAGGCAGGGGCGCAAACTTCATGCTGATAGGGGAGAGCCTGCTTTATGGCTGTATCGGGGGAGTATTGGGCTGTGGACTGGGTATAGGGATATTGACAATTATGACCCTTGTCATGGAAAAAATGTTCAACTCGGGAGGCGGCGTTGATTTTGAAGCGGTAATTGCCTTCACACCCGCCCAGCTTGGCATTTCCATGTTTGCAGCGATAGTGCTCTGTATAATGGGATCCATTGTCCCCATATTAAGGATACTCAAGATACCGGTAAAGGACATTGTGCTGAATTTCATGCAAAGACCGGAGAGGCGGAAGATCTGGAGGCTGCCGGTAGGCCTGGTGCTGTTGGGGGCTTCGATCGGGCTCTCATTCATAGAAGCAGATGAAATGCGAATGCTGATAGTTTGTGTAAGTCTGCTAATGTCAATGTCCTCATTGATAATGCTGGTGCCATATATCACGGAACTGTTCGTGCTGATTTTCCAGAGTCTGTATTCCATGCTGTTCGGCAATATCGGCATTTTGGCGGCTAAGAACCTGCGAGATAACAGGAATGTCCTCAGCAGCATCTCCATGCTGGTCATAGGCATATCCAGCCTGTTGATGATAAATACTGCGGGATATGATTCTGTTGTGTACATAAACGACATGTTTAACAATACCAAGTATGACATTGAGGTTTACTATTGGAAGGCTGATCGCAACTTTACCCGCCTTGTGCGTAATGTTGACGGTGTCTCGGATGTTTACGGGGAGTATTCCTTTTACAGGACAGAAGTGGAAAACAAGGAGGAAGGAATAAGAGAGCTTGTAGGCGTAGACAGCAGCAAATTCCTGGATTTCTTCAATCTTGACATTGAAGGGGCTCCAGATGAGGCTTTGAAGAAATTGGATGAGGAAAGGAGCCTGCTGATATCGGAAACACTGCAGGAGAGCATGAAGGTGCAGGTAGGAGATTATGTCAGGCTAAAAACCGTTACCGGAAGCAAATCCTATAAAATAATAGGAGTATTCAAGAAGGTCGTTACCACAGGACGGGATATGGCATTGGCTTCATCCCGCTTTATAAGGGCTGATATGCAGGCCAAACAGTACTCTTCTGTATATGTCAAGGCATACAAGGACCCGGAAATAGTAGCTGAGGCCCTTAGGGAGGAATTCAAAAGGGACTATCCCTACATCAATACCAAGGAGCAGATGAGAAAGGAATACACTGAGGAAAATAAACAAAGTACGATGCTTATGAGCGGCTTCTCGGTACTGGCCTCCATAATAGGTATATTCGGTATACTGAACAATCTGATGCTTGGCTTTATTGAAAGGAAACACTCTTTTGCTGTGTTCAGGTCAATGGGAATGAGCAAACGACAGCTTGTAGCAATGATATTCGTTGAATCTGCTACAGGAGGCCTTATAGGAGGCCTCATAGGAATAATAGGCGGAATTGTGCTTATCACCATGCTGGCAGGAGCGGGAAACCTGGCAGAAATACATTACCCTATAGTCGCTTTTATTGGCTATGCCTTTGCAGGGGCGATCATAATGCTTACAGCATCCATCAGCCCGGCAATCAGGACTTCAAAGCTGAATATAATAGATGAGATAAAATTTGAGTAAACAACCATATTCGTGCAAAAATTTGCACGGATTATCAGATGTTGCAATAAAATGCATGCAAATAATTGCAATACCAAATTAATGTGGTATTAAGACATTGGACAAAAAAATCACAAGGAAATAATTAAAAAAATATTACAAGTATTATCAATATTTTTTAACCTGTTATACATAGTATAAGACTTTATAACAGGTTATTGTTTTTTTTGACATAGTTTGTGGCACATTATTTGCATAAGTATATACACAAATGTGATGTTCAAAATATGATTGTGCTACACTGTATGGAATGACTGAAGCGTAAATATGAAGTAAACTCAGAAGTTGATAAAAAGAAATAAAGGGGCGGTGGGACTGTGTCAAGAGAATACATATTGGTAATCAATCCCGGATCTACCTCTACAAAGGTAGCTATTTTCAAGAATGAAGAAAACCTGTACCAGAAAAATCTCAGTCATTCGGCGGAGGAAGTTGCAAGATTCGCTAGAGTGACCGATCAGTACGAGTACAGAGAAGCTATGATACTGGACTGGCTCAAGGAAATTGGGATTTCTACAGAGAGTCTGGCTGCCGTGGTTGGCAGAGGCGGATTGCTTAAGCCTATGCCCGGAGGCACATATAGGGTTACAGATGTAATGATCGAGGATCTGAAAATTGGAATCCAGGGTGAACATGCTTCAAACCTGGGTGGCATAATAGCCAAGGCAATTGCCGATCCAGAGGGGATACCCGCTCTGATAACAGATCCCGTGGCAACAGACGAGATGGATGATATCGCAAGGATATCAGGACTCCCGGAGCTGCCAAGGAGATCACTGGTGCATGCATTGAATATAAAGGCTGTGGCTAGAAGAGCGGCAAGAGACATGGGCAAGGGCTATGCAGATTTCAACTTTATAATGGTTCACCTGGGAGGCGGGATTTCCATAGCGCCGCTAAAAAAGGGCAAGATCCTTGATGTTAACGGCGCCGATGATGCAGGCCCCTTCTCTCCGGAAAGGACAGGCGGACTTCCGGTGGGTGAACTGGCAAAGCTCTGCTACTCAGGTAAGTATACTTATGCTGAGATGAGGAAGCAGATACTGGGAAAATCCGGACTGGTAGCCTACCTTGGCACCAATAATGCCAGGGATGTTGTCAAGCTGATAGAAGAGGGCGATAAGAATGCTGATCTGATATTTGATGCGATGGCATATCAGATAGCAAAGGAAATAGGCTCAATGGCAGTAGTACTGAAGGGTGAGGTCGATGCAATAGTACTTACGGGCGGATTGGCATACTCAGAGCTTCTCTGTGATAGGATACGCAGAAGGACGGAGTTTATAGCTCCTGTGAAGATATACCCCGGTGAGGATGAGATGTTGGCTTTGGCGCAGGGCGCGGTCAGAATACTGAAGGGTGAGGAGAAGCCAAAGATATACGAGGAAGAGGTGAAATAATTGATCAGATCCTTTGATGAGATTTTAAAGGTTGCCAGGGAGAGAGGCCCGAAAATCATAGCTGTGGCTGTTGCACAGGACGTAGAGGTACTAAGCGCCGTAAACGGTGCCAAGGAAATGGGTATAGCAGATGCCATACTGGTTGGTGACAAGGATGAAATAGCTGAAGCCGCTAAGGAATGCGGGGTAGATATAAATAAATTTGAAGTGCTTGATATAAAAGACAAGAATGAAGCCTGCAGAAAGGCAGTAGAGCTGGTTTCCACAGGCAAAGCCCAGTTGGTGATGAAGGGTCTTGTTGATACCTCCATAATACTTAAGGCTGTATTGGACGAAAAAATCGGACTGAGGACAGGGAATGTACTTTCACATGTGGCAGTCTTTGATGTACCTGGCTATGACAGGCTCTTCTATGTGACAGATGCTGCAATGAATATTGCTCCGGACCTTCAGCAGAAAAAGCAGATAATAGAGAATGCCATACAGGTGGCAAATGCTCTGGGAAACAACGAGCCGAAGGTCGCAATGCTGGCAGCGGTGGAAAAGGTCAATCCCAAGATGCAGGCAACCCTGGATGCTGCTGAGATAGTCAGGATGAATGAGTCTGGGGAGTTAAAGGGCTGTGTTGTCGGTGGGCCTTTTGCACTAGACAATGCAATTTCTGTTGAAGCTTCAAAGCATAAGGGCATCACACATCCTGTGGCCGGCTATGCAGACATACTAATGGTACCTGTTATAGAAGCAGGCAACATGCTTTATAAATCCATGGTGTTCTTTGCTAGGGCAAAGAATGCAGGAATAATCGTTGGGGCAAAAGCTCCTGTGGTTCTGACTTCACGTGCGGATTCCGATGAAGCAAAGCTTAATTCCATAGCAATCGGAACACTTATGGCGAAGTAATATTTTAAAATAATTTCAGGAGGCGAGATAAAAATGCAGGAAGTACACAGACTCTTGATTATAAATCCGGGTTCTACCTCAACAAAAATAGCGATCTTCGATAACGAAAAACCTGTTATGGAACAGACACTCAGACATTCAAACGAGGAACTGGCTCCATATGCTTCGGTCATTGACCAGTTTGAGTTCA
>CAZNMO010000105.1:0-3959 GCA_964574195.1 uncultured Clostridiaceae bacterium
TATTCTTAGCATCTCTTACCGATACTCCGAACTCTTTGAGCTCCTTAATTGCCTTATTATCCGTCAGTTTATTGAACAGCTGCACAAGTGAAGTAGTAGCAATATTCGCAGGTATAGCATTCTTGGTAATCTGTGCAATTGCAGCATAAAGCTCTTCCATGGATATTTGGGCACCCTGAGCGGAGGCCAACACACCACTACCCAGAGATGATGCAAGCTCATCATACTCTGTTATACCGGCCTTAACCGTCATAAACTGCAGATCAAGTATTTTATCAAGGTCCTGCACTTCTTTACCAAAGGCATTCATAGTACCTATAGCAGCCTTACCAACTACACTAATATCTGTCATGCCAGCAACAGCACCCATTCCGAATTTTCTTGTCGCTTGGGTTGATTTTGCTGGATCAATTCCACCGGAGACGGTATCATAAATACCCTGAGTAATATTACCAATATCACCAGGTATTAACCGAAACATTCGGAGAGAATCTTTTCTCATTTTCTCCTGGGATTTAGCTGTCTGATCATACAGGGTATTAATCTTTGAGAGCCCGTCCTCGAGTTTTCGGAATTCATTCATGCTTGTGGCTACATATGCAGTAGTGGCAACCGTAGCTGTCTTAAAGCCCATTTTAAGTACACGTTTTTCCATGGCTTCAAATTTCTTATTAACTTCATTGGCCATTACCGACATGCTCTTCATGGCCATGTTAAGCTTATTGGTTGATTTTGTAGACTCCTGAAAAGCACCATCCAAGCGCTTAGCATTACTCTGTATCTTGGAAAATACCGCACTTGCTTGGTCGTTGGTCTTTACAAAAATTTCTACATCATTCTTCCTGTTTCTTGCCACTACTGCTCACCTCTTTTCAGTTTCTCGAATCTGTCTGCATCAAAGTTTGGATTAGAATTATCTGTATCTGCTTCCTGCAGCTCTTTACCGCAGATAATACACTTATGCTTTTTAATGTCTTCGAGACAATCCGGGCACATATTTGCTTCTTCCTCTTCTTTGTCCAAGGACATATTTGCAAATATGTATAGCCACTGGCCATCGGTCATTGACTCAAGGTTGAAAGGAAATTTCTTAAAATCCTTATAGACTCTCCACTTAAGTCGTTCAACCGGATTGTCTCTAAGAAGTTTTTTAGCCTCTCTATCTCCTCATCAGTAAGCTTTTCAATGTCGGGAGAGACATCTTCCTGTAGTTCCATATGCTTCTCCATCAGATATCCTATCTCTGTGAGGGACAGCAGCTTCCGGATTTCTTCTGCCGAATCAGCAAAGCTCTCTTTGTGGTCCTCCGGTACCCTTAAGGCCTTATACAGAACATAGCTATTTAGGATAACATTAAAGGAATCAGTATCGCCTATTTCCTTCTGCCTACAGTACTCTAATGCTTCAGACTTTGCCTTAACCATTTCTTCAGATGACAGCACAATTAAATGTGCGCTTTCATTTGTACCAGGAATAGGGACCGGGGTATAGTTATTAACCCCGGCCTTTATCTTTGATAGTCTACTCACTTAGCTCACCCTCCTATAAGTTCTCTCTTCTGCGGCTGGTTGCTATGATTGAAATATCTTCAGCTATATGGTCGTTGAGGGTATAGTTTTCACCTATCTCATTCCATTCGCAACCGCTATATGCAATCTTGTGGTCGGGTTTTACGAATACTACATCAAAGTCTTCCAGCTCTGCAAAGTCAATACCATCTTTAATGGCCTCATCTGTTGCATATGCCCTCGAAATATCAATCTGGTGCTGTATCCTTCCGCTGGTGTAGCCTACAGGCTCATTTTCACCGAAGGCCTCAACTGGCTTTGAGTCTTTTGTCATTCTTGTCTTTGCACTCTGAACCACAGCAACCTTCTTGCCATTTACTTCGATATATATATCCTGAGTTGTTGGTATACTTCTTTTTCCCATGCCTCATATCCCTCCTTATACAGTCATATGGGCATTGATGTGAATTTGATTGAGTGGGTCCATTACATCAAAGCCAAAATCCACATCACTCTGCGTTGGTTTATCCGGATTCTTTTCTACAGTAGGCTCAGTGTAGAACTCAATTATCTCGGCTCTCATTTTTGCTTCCAGGATTGTGGTCACCCTCGTTTTAATAGAGCTTCGCTTTGAATCAGAATTCTTTGCCCTTTTATAATTCCTTGCCAGATCATTGCGGATGCTGGATATTACATCATCAGCAATAAGCACAGTGGTCAGTTCTTGCCAGAGCGTATCCTCAACGCCCTGAGCATCCTTAGTGTAGGTGGAAACAGCTCTAACAATCTGTATTTCCCCATTGAATGATTCAATAGGAATAACACCTGCAGAGATTAGAGCTTCTATTTCATCCCCGCTCCTCTTTGTCTTAAGACCTCCGAAGCCTTTAAGGACTACCCCAGTCAAAGGCATTGCGGGGTCCACATTTATTGCTACCTGCGCTGCTACGGCGGCAGCCATATAAGCTCCAGAAAGCTCTGTAACGCCATCCTCTGCCAGAGGGGTAGGGTCAACATAGAACACCCTTCCGGAGTTGATTGCTTCAGCGGCTGCTTCGGCAGCAGATGCCTCCTGAGCAGGCCCTCCGACTATCGCTATCCTTTCCTTCCTATCTGCAGATGCATCGCCCACATGGGTTTTAATCTTTGCATGCACAGTTGCAGCTGTGCTGTCACATACTACAATCTGTACTGCTTCCTCTTCAAGAAGAGCATCCAAAGCATCCTGATAATCCTGATCAGTAGCAATTCCTTCTGCATTGGCAGGTATTGCTGCCGGAACAGCTATTATTCTCTTTGCTCCATTCTTGAAGAGCTGGTACAGCAACCCGGTCATGTGGGTATATGCAGCATCAATACTGAATGTCCTTTCGGCATCCGAATATGTAGTCACTACATACTTTTTTCCTTTTGTGCCCTGCTTAGCGTTGGCTATTAAGCCTATTACTTTAGCAGTTCCCGGGAGAGCTGAAACGGCTTTGGAGGCATCCAAAGTACTATATACACCCGGTCTTTCACTCATTTACGACACTTCCTTTCACATTGATATCTTCGATTGCATCTTCTGTCACATCTTCGTAGATAAGTACCTCTACGGATAAAACACAGCGGCAATGGAATACATCCACATCAGGATCTAAATCAATATCCCCTGATTCAAAGCTCACGTATGAAATGTTATCAGGCAGGCCTTTGAATTCAAATATTCTGATTAGCTTGCCCTCTAACCTTTCGATTTCACGTTCTCCGCCCTTGTTTTTGGCCGTACTATTCCAAAGATGCATATCGAAGTATATTCTTATAAGCTTGCCGGTTCTTTCTGTTGTCTGCTGACTCACCTCATCGTACTTCTCACCCAGGTAACTATTAAAAGCCACTTCTTCACCGGTAACTTTACTTCTACCGAATGAGATCAGTGGCTTTTCAATAGGAAATATATCTATATCCGGATGATTCTCGATAATATCAATATAATCAAGCTCCGGCAAACTCTTAAGAAATTCCATTATAGTCAGTTTGGATGATACGATAGGTTCATTTGTATCGTACATAAAATCACCTATCCATTTCTACACTTAATACTTCAGCAGCAATATCTCCAGCTCTTCCAGAATCAATCACATCAATTGCAGCATCATCTATAGTCGGTCTTGGCTTCATTTTGGCAGTGCCATCATGCACATAGTTAAAATAATTGGCTATATTGCGGTCACCGTATACACGGTATACACCGTCAGCAATTTTTTCAACCCTATGAGCACGTTTATAGGTACCTGTGATAACAGACACGGGGTATGGTACATCCTTAGCCTTACTCATATCCCGTGGCCTTAATGAGAACCTGCCAATGCTCATGACCTGCTTTACTTTTCTCAAGACGGACTGGGATTTCTGGGATTCGCTCCGCTGCCGTTCCTTACCTTTTTGCTTCCTGGATTTGTGTTTTGGGCC
>CAZNMO010000105.1:3969-16711 GCA_964574195.1 uncultured Clostridiaceae bacterium
TCAAGAATTTCAGCTGACACTTCCTTGGCTATGCTATTCTTGCACTTCTTTGCCGTTTGAGCATCAAGCCCGAGATCCTTAATGAGCTTGTCGAGTCCATTGACCTGCATACCCTCATTACGCATCTTCTATCAGCTCCAATGTGGCAAAGAAAAATGCAATCTGATTACCGATCATATATTCATCCGGATTTGTAAACCGGTACGCCCGGCCGTCATAGATACCATACTCACTTTCCTTGAGATTCCTGATATCATGTTCAGCAGGTCCCAGGTATACATAGGTGTCTGCCTTTACCTTCCCGATAAGCGTCCGATAGAGTTCTGGGTCCAGCTTCGCATAAGCACTCAACGGCTGAACAAAGGCTTTATAATCCAAACGCTGCTCCACAGCATTTATATGCCCATCCTTATCGCATTGAGGCACTTCAGGATGGTTTCTGTGGTACTGAGGATCACAATACCCATTGCTAGGCTCATAACCGGGGCATATAGCTCCTTCGGAACTTCTGACAAGAGTAATATCCTGTCCATACTTAGAGAAGAGTTTATTCAAACGTACATTGATAATCATATTAACCAGCTCCAAAATAGAAATAGTCTGATGGTTTCAAATACGGTTTCAGTCTGCTCCATCCGTCGCTTATCCATTCAGCGGCTCTTTTTCCCCTACTCTGAGCAGCCTTGTTGTCCCCGATTTTGACAGGTCCTATAGATAGGTCGGTGGAATCTTCTTCATCATTGGCATATTCCTTGAGGAATTCCCCGACCACTATCTCTGTCGCTCCTAATTCTATTATTTTTAAAGTATCAGCGTCTGTAGTATTGAGGTATTCCTCACGCAGCTTCGTTATGATTGTTGGCAGTATGTCATCTATGGTGTCCTGTATGTTTTCCATTTGTTCTGCGCCAGCTCTTGCCTTTTTACTTACCTTTTCCGCCGTTATCTGGATCACCATTACCACCGCCCTTTGCAGGCACTTCAATCAGTTCTCCGCACATCAGTTTCTTGGATATAAAAGCTGACTTTGGTACTTCAACAGCTTTGACTCCCTTTATGGTCTTGCCCGATTCGAAATCGTGCAGTTCTGTCTTTGGATCCTTCAACCTTACCTTAACATTATCCATGCTTCTACCTCCTTAAATAACAGGAAAGAGCCTCAAATGATACTCTTACTGCTTATTGAGAACCTTCGCAGCCTCTTTGAAGAGTTTTGCGAAGCCGGCTACCTGTGAAATAACAGTCTGTTCCAACTGCCTGTCTATGATCTTGTCATACTCTGTCATGACACCCTGCTCAACAACAAATTCGAGGCAGTATCTCTTATCCATGCCGATTATCTTGCCGGCCGGAACTGCATCCAACCTATTGAGGTTTGCACCCAGAGGTGACATGAGCTGCCCTGTTTTCTGGAAGTTAAAGCCTGCCTGAGGATCCTTGAATTCATCGAGTTTCAGAACTCCGAGCAACATTGCCTTTGGTGCAAGTATAGTGTTCATTTCATAAGGTTCAAACTCTGCCCAGAAATCAAGTATCTGGTCATATCCAACCGTACCGGCAACTCCGGTTATAGGGTCAGTACCAACTGTGTATGAGGCTGCTGAGTTGTTGTTGTCATCTCCGTTGATGATTACATCAACTGCATCTATAAGCTGGTCCCTAAGGATCTGTGCGCCTATCTGTCTAAGGAATACAGATACAACATCTACTTTCTTCCTTCTCAAAGCCTCATATGAAGCTTCCAGGGTGCGGCCGTACTTGAATACGTTGACCACGTTTTCCTTGGTCTTTATCTTTGTTACCGGTATCTTCGCACCTTCTGCAACTCTCCTGAGTTTCTTATCATCCTCAGCAACATCCATATAGATGCTTCTGTATGAATCTGAATCTATGTTTGTAGTAGTTGCAATGATGGAAGGCAATATGTTTTTTTCCTCGAGGCCTTCCCTTACCATTCTTGCTATAAACTCCGGGAAGAGTACTGCAGATTCCGTTGTCTGGAAGAATTTTTCTACCACATCGGACTTTGCTCCCTTGACTCTTATGCCAAACCTCTTGAGCTGCCTCTGGAATGCATCAAGCCCATCATGCTCAGTACCTTTGTAGCCTGCGGTTGGGTCTATTTCTTCAAGCTTCTGAGCAAAGGTCTTACCTTCCTTAAGGGCTTCCTGATAAAGCCCCTTTTCAAGTTTCAGATTATCAAATGCCATAATTGTTACCTCACTTTCGTTTAAAGTATGAATCCAACGATTTTGGCTGCTGTGTCAACCATGACAACCAGGTACTCCCTGCCAGCAGCATCGACCTTTACCCCACCAGCAGCATCAGCAAGCAGTTTTGCATAGCCGGCAGTCGGATTTGCACCGGTATATGGAAACTCCACATAGCCACCTATCTGAGTATCGGTTGCACCATCCTTTTCCACCTTGACTGCTTTACCATGCAGAACATCACCATCAGCTGCCAGAGCTATGGTCTTGCTTGCTGATACCTTTACGGCTTTACCTTCAGCTGTGCTGTCCAATGCACTTAGAAACGTTGTATTTACGCTTTCCAGACCTTCAAAGCTTACAGTTCTCATCTATTTCCCCTCCTTATCCTTTATAAACCTCATTGTCAACAGGCTTTGCTGCTTCCTTTTCACCATTGCCCTTTGTCTGGGATGATGGCGGGAAGAGCTCATCCATTTTCTTTTGGTACTGGTCTTTGAATGCCTTCAACTCTTCGGTTGTGCACTTATCATAGACCTTTTCCATAACCTCAGCGTTGAAGTTCTTATCAACCAGGGCGCCGAGCCTTAAGCACTCCTTTTTCAGGTCTGCCATGTACTCTTCACCCATCTTTGCTTTGGGCTCCAAGTCTTTTGCCTTACCCTCAGCAGTTTCCTTTGCAAGCTCGATATTTTTTACTTGAGTGTCCAGGTCCTCCAGATCCTTGACAGGAATCTCCACCTTCTCCAGGCCCTTTTCCTTTGCCTTTGCTATGAATTCCTTAAGATTGAACAATTTTATTCCTCCTTCCACAATCAGTACATTTGGTTGATCTGCTTCTTCCTTCTCTACATACTTCTGCTTGTCTTCATATGATTTGGTAATACCTGCAGCTGGCTGAGCCGGTACCGCAACAAATGACCATTCATATGCATCCTTTGGTTCAAGAAGGTCCACATAGCAGAGCAATGAAACTCCGTTTACTGTGTATTCCCTCCCTGGGATGTGCGGACACTGCTCATAATTCCATATGCTGTTACCACAAGCAGAGCATTTCGCCATAGAAATAGCAAAGCCGATACTGACCTCCTTCTTAATTCCGGCATCAATCTCGGCTATCAGATCCTTATTCGATTCGGTTATAACCATATATGCGTACCCTTTTAGGTATGCATATCCTTCCCCCCGGGAGTTTATCTTGTTAGGCTCTTTTACTACCTCAACAAAGTAGAGCCTTGAGGTCTGATTACCAGCCTTCCAAGCATGGTCCATTATACCAGTACGCCCCGTAAACAAGGGAATGAACTTTTCCAGAGTCTCAAGCGGGAACCTTTCATTATCCCTATCAATCTCATTATCACAGAGAATAACCGGGAATGTATAAAGCTCCTCCTTCTTGAAATCTCTACGGGTGTACTGATTTATTAGTGCAAGGTGTGCATCACTTATGTCCTGACCCGTCTTTGCTTCCTTTATCAGTACCTGTGAGGCCATCTTTTGTACCTTTTCGGGTATTGGTTTGTCCTTCTTCAACCTTTATCACCTCCTTTTCGCCGAGGCTTTCTCCGTTTGTGTAGTTCTTAAATGGCCGCTTGGATGCTGTAACAACAGTTTTTATCAAGGCTAACCCTCCTTTCCCTTCCATTCATCGTACTGGCGTTTTGTCCTGGGTACCTTTCTGCATCTGCAGTTAGGGTGTGTATCTTCAACAACCTGTGGAGCTTCTTCAACTCTCCACATTTTGCCTTCCAAAGCTAAGCATATAGGGCATGCATCGGTGGCACTGGACCATTCGACATAATCAAAGCCTTCCGCCCTGTACTCTACAATGGTTGCCTTGTCTATTGCCATAGCTGATTCACTTCTGGCTAACCTTTCCCAATACCAACGCTTCCCACCGAGCTCTTTGTTCAAGCTTCTGGCCCATACTTCAGGATTATCACCGGCTGCTGCATGAGTTCTCATCACCTGAATAACCCTGTCTTTCATGTCTTTGGCCTTGGTCTTTACCAGCTCCATACCATTATCACTGAGCTCAATGACCTGCGGGTGATTGAAGTTCGGTATAACACGGTTACTGGATGAAGCAAGTTCCGGGTGTTCTTTCTTCGCTGTCTCATTTGCTTCTCTTACACCAAAGGCGAATGCCCTGAGCAGGTGAATGTTATAAACTCCTTCCCGCCTTGTACTGCCTGCAGTGTCAATCTGACTGCCAATCATCTCAGTAAGCCATTCATCCACAGCCTGACGGACCTTTTCTTCCGTTTCAGGAGCTAGGTCCTTATGTAGTGCTTTCTCCTGAGGAATAAGCTGTTTTACCTTGTGTTCAAGGTCATTGATTTCATCCATTATCGCATCAGTAAAGTTCTTTTCAAGCTGCTGTATGCGTGGATCATCATTTGGAATGTCAAAGAACTCTTTATTTCGGTTCTCAAGCTTGCTTTTGTACCAAGCTGAGAACTGCTTACCACCTTCAGCTCCCGGGGGCTCTGCAGGCTCTTGTATATCCTGAGGCACCGGTGCAGGACCTACAGGTTTTTCATATCCTAGTTCCTCAGCGGCCATATCCTGGTCAATGAAGTTCTGATCTCTCTTTTTTATGACATTGGATATCTTCTTTTCCTCGGCCTGCTGCTTAAACAGATCAGCCTTGGCAAGCTCTACCGCATCCTGAAGGTTGATATCATCCCATTCCAGCTCATATTTCACTCCATTGTATCCCTTTAGCTGCAGCCATGTATCAATAATCTTCCGGGAAGGGTGCTCCAGAAGCTCCCTGTAATCCTCAAGCTCAGAGGTTAGAAGGTCAGCCTGCTGGCTGCTCATCCTCTCAGTAGTGGACCATGACAGACCCAGCAGGAACGGCGGGAGCCCTGTTTTAGCAACTATCTGCTCCAGAACCACTTTCACCGGTATCTCACAGTCAAGGATCTGGTTGTCAGACCCTATTACCTTTATCTGAATATCTCCAACACCAAAGAAGTCTTTAATAATACCTTTTTTACCTTCTTCGATGGTTGAGGTAAAGGTCTTTTGGATCTCTGTTACCCTCTTCTTTGCTTCATCACTAGAAAGATTATCTTTATCAGGCTTATACGTCACTGAATACCTGACATTTCCGAACCTATCCCAGTTGATACCTATGCTATTAAGTATCTTAAGCAGAATACCGGTAACAAAGGGCATTGACCGGAGCAGCGATACACCATACGGGTTATCTCCTTCCGGATTCAAAGCCGTAAACAGTAATAGCTGCTGATAAGGAAGCTCTACCGGTTCTATTACATTATCCCTCTGCTCACAGATCACTACCTCTAGTGGATTGTCCGTCTGCTTCAGCTTCATCCTGACGGATTCACATGTCTTAATAGCATATATGTCATCCTTGGCATTGTTCGGGACTATCTCTCCATAAGATGTACCTGATTCCAGCAAGGTCCCGAAATAGTTATCAATGAAAGAAAAAAAGCCTTTATCCATTGCATTTACCTTAACATTGGATAAAAACTCATTTATTTCTTCCTGAATCTTATCATTATCCTTAACAGTTACAACAAACTTCCCCTTCAGCCTAGTTATCCTATAGATTGCAGTATCGATAATTGGTATAGCCTCTCTCATGATTTTATACAGTTCCAGCTGTGCTTTCAGAGGAATATACTTGTCTATCTGGCTGAACGGATGACTATAGCTTGCTCTGGTCTGTGTCTCGGTCCTTGTAGAGCCCGACTTCTTCTTGAAAAATCTATCCCATAATCTCAACCTTTCACCTCCCCTCAATTAATCTGCAGTTCTTTCGCTCGAAGCGACCCAGAACGGCTCTGTATGACCTTCATAGAATGCCAATATAACAGCATCAGCCCTGTCTGGGGAACTTAATCCCCTCTTCTTCATGTCTTCTTTTCTCTCCAGTGCTATCTTGCCTCTGCTGGTCATTCTATACTTTCTTGTGGAAAGCTGACTGATAAGCCTTTCATCATCGGGCAACTGTATTGATGATGGTTTACCCTGCATATGGCCTGAGAAGTTTTCCTCCAGTAGCTCCCTTACTATTCCCCAGGTTTCAGTACCCCTATTTTCATAGTGCTCATCATCTGAAGATTCACCGTTGTTTACTGGGATTACTTCAATATCCAGCTCCTGCTCTATAACAACTTCTCTAAGCCTGTCGGTTACTCCGCCACCTACACCGCTGTCATCTATCTTGACTCTGGCCTTCTCAATCTGAGGGAATTTCTCACGGTACCACCGGTATGTATCAATTACATGGCCTACTGTAACCATGGTATCCTGCTTGCTATACGGCTTTAGGTCAAACACTCTCATTCCGATTTTGGGAGCAATGACAGTTTCATCATCCCCGAACCTGGCAACGTCTACGCCTATATCCAGCATGGTACCCTGTGGGGTTATTACTGTTTCCTTTGCAAGTTCTACAAACTCCAAAGGAATAAAAGTATCAGCTTCAGCTTTGGGCGGCTCACCCAGAACCCTTACACGCCATACATCGCTTCCCTCATGATATTTACGACGAAGCATTTCTATATTCTCTTTGCTGGTCCTTGTGCTGTCAAGGCTTGATATCCTATGAACCTTGTACAGTTCCCTGTCCTTGTTATAGCTGTCATAGAAGGTACCTGAAATAGTGGTAGGGTTACCGCACATCAAAAGCTTATTATCATCACCTGATAAGGTACCCAGGATAGCTTCCATAATAGGCTCAGCCACACCAGATGCTTCATCGACTATGAATAGCATATGATCTTCATGAAAGCCCTGCATATTCTCCGGCCGGGTTGCAGTCTTGGCAGTAGCAAACCACCTATCCTCATGGCCAACCATATATACTTTTGTCTTGGTCCACTTTAGGAAGTCCCTAACCTTGGAATTATTCAACCACTTCGCAATTTCAGCCCATAGAACATCGTAAAGCTGCTGTTTTGTCGGAGCTGTGCATACCACCTTGGGATTAGGCCTGCAACATAAGAACCATATAGCCAGTGCAGCTTCCAGAGCTGTCTTTCCGACACCCTGACCACTTCTAACAGTGACCCGTTTATTATTGGCTATATCATTCATCACACCGGACTGATACTCATCAGCATGAAACTCCAGCATATCTTCAGCAAACTCTACAGGATGGTCCCAATACAGATTTATCAAATCAACCATTACATTGTACGGAAGCTTACTCATTTTGGTTCACCTGCTGCATCTTTTCTCTCCGGCGGGCAGCCACCTCTTCAACTGCTTTCGCCCAGTCCTCAGCTTTCTTCTCATCCCCTGGACCTTTACGGATAATATCAACCTCAGCCTTCAGCTTTTCTATCCGTAGTTTCTGCTCTTCTGTAGCCAATCCGGATTTTATGAATTCATCATACTGCTTTATCATGCTTCGGAGCTCTGCCATTGCCCTGGATTGTGCTGTAAGGAAGTTTGCCTGCCTATCCCATGCAAACTGGAAGTTCCACTCCTCTTCTGTCGATGAACCATTATCAAAGTCGGCATCTTTCTTTTTCTTGAGCTCTTTTATCATCTCATCTTTGCCGGTTACATACATGATTCTCTGAGCCCTAATAATGGCAGTATACTGAATGAGGATGTTCTCCCAGAGCATATCTATAGTATCCTTGCTTTCGATATCCTGGATGATCTGAATTGAATCCTCAGGCAGATACTTTGAGAAGAAGCCATACTTTTCGGCGTTCTTATTGCCTTCAGGTGCTCCGTGGCCCTCGGCATTTTTATTGCCGGGTTGGCCACCTTTTTGTTTAGTAACGTTACTTTTCCCTTTTGGTAACGTTACTTTATTATCTGATTCCCATTTGTCCTGGTTCTTCCATTTGCGGACCTGTTCCTCAGATACTCCCAGTTCTTTGGCGATATCTTTAAGCCGACGCTTTTTTCCTGATTCAACCCACAGCTCTTTTGCCTTAACCCGATTCGGACTTCTTGCCCTTGGCACACCACCTCACCACCACATCTGTTTGTTTTGGAAATGCATATTTTATTAAGCGCAAGCATATTATGTATATTACAATTGAAAAGGGAGATGTAACGATGCTAAAATCTATCCTAAATGCCCTGATTGCAAGGTTGAAAGTAGTTATTGTAATAATTACTTTTACCAATCGGGGGCAGTAAGCTACGGCTTACTGTTTAGGATAAAATGATAATTATAAAAATATAGGTCAGCATCTTAACATCTTTTTAATACTAAAGGCAACCGAGACATTTCAACGGTTGCCTTTAATATTATATTATGATTTTAATATGTCCTATTTATTTAGTACTTAATTTTCATGGAACAAACATACCTTAGAAGCTTGATTTTTCAGCACTTTAGTCTTGTACTGCTTTAATAATAAACAATATAAATATGTAAAAAAATGAGCCTGTCGGCTCTTAATATTCAAAACTAATCCTTTAGAACTCCATATTTTTCTAAAATTTCATAAGGATTTTTCCTAACACATTTGAACAGGGAAAACGGAGAAATTTTCGACACCCTTACAGCCTTATAATGGCGTAAGTTAGAATTCAACCTCATCTGCCTTCCAACCCTTTCCCCCAGGCTTATTCCTTCTGAATTTACGACTATATGACTCTGACTTTGCTTCTTCCCAAATGTGTTTAAAAAGAATTTGGGAATTTAATGCTAATTCGTCTAACTCTTTTGGATCGCTTGAATTGGACTGAATAGCTGCAATACACTCATTCAATCTCATTATCTCCGTCTTATGCACATCATTGTTTGGGCTTAAATTAACAATAATTTTGTATCTTAATGTCTTCGCTGTATCAATGTCATTGTTTGTGCAAGCATCGATAAATTCATATATAAGGTTAGTAAGCTTACCCATGTGCTCTATTCGGTGTTTTGCAATAATATCAACATAAAGCTGCCGTCTGCCGTGAAGGAATGCAAATATTGAAAGAATCATTGCTACTATGGAAAAGATTGTTTCAGAAGTAATAGACAGGTTTTCCATGGCTTTAGTCTCCTATCCTGTATCTTCTATTATTTAATTATAAATTTCATCATTGCATATTATATTTAAAAATCCTAATTTCCCTCGTCGTCACCATCATCGTCATTATACATTTCTTTTTCAATATCTTTTTCCTTAATAAATGATAATACTTTTTTAAAATTGCAACCAGGATTAGGGCAAATCTGCATTGTCCGATAACCATCTTTATATGGTGAAGTATCATAACATTCGCTGTCATCAAAATCTGTCTTACATATAGGACATACTTTAAAAGCTTCATCTGTATTGTCAAAGCTCTTTTTGTAATTTTCTTTCATACTAAAAACTCCTCCTTATGTAATAAATTTATCTAATTCCCTTTATTGTAAGATACAACATTTAAGCTATTTTTTCTATATCTTTTTAAAATTGTCTACTATTTTTGTTTGACAGCTTAATACAAAACAGCAGTCGGGGATAGCTCTCTGCTTTCCGCGGCTGCTTTATGTGGAAATTCAATGCATATTAAAAGTCAGGATATCTTTCAATCTGGACTTCGCATCTGACAATTATTCACAATGCCATTATAGCATGTCAAGTTTTGCATAGAAATATCAACTTTTTATCACCTATTTTTCAAAGCGTTCATTCTAGCTATTTGGCCTTTGATATAGTCCGTTTCTGAAGTTTGGAATCTGCCTTTAAAATCAGTAATCTCAAATCCAGATTCATATTTTGTAAAGGCCATATATAAGAAATAGAATATAGGATACTGTCTTCTTGATATATAGTTCTTATCTACACCAATTGGTAAACGAGAAATAGTAAATATTTCATCATCAAATTCACTTAAATCCGCCTGCCATTTTCTTGCATCATAGTTGTTGCCAATATTATTGCAGATACTAAAATCCTCATTTATATCAAACCCTAATACTGATTTAGCACTTGGTTTGTCACACTCATCTATTCCTTTTGTTTCTCTATAACTAACTCCATATTCTCTGCATGTCATTGGTCTTACCTGGTATATCATGCACTTCTTATTCTTCTCATCTAAAAATAGACATGGAAATTCCTTACCTACAAATGTAAATCTCATATCCTTATCCATAACCTCTTTAAAGCCTGCTCCAGTTATATCTTTTTCTAAACTGGCGATATAGTTAGGATTTTCGCTCCTCATTTTTATAAAAGTCGATCCTAATCTTTCAATAAGCTCTTTTATTTTCTCCTTGCTCCATTTTTTAATTTCAAGCAGTATAATATCAAACTCAACATCTGAAATTGGAAAATTATCATAGCAGCAATCAATGCACCCCACTTTACACGGAGGTTTAGTACCTGTCTTGTTAAAATGTTCTTCTATGGCCTTATCAACTTTGCTATACAACGAAAATACCCTTGCGCCTCTGCTATCTTCCTTAATATCTGGATGACATTTAATTTTCCTTCTACCACTGCCGCAAAAACATAATTCTTCATTACTCATAACAATCCCTCACATAATGTTTATTTATTGTTTAATTTTACCATAAAAAATCAAAAATGGACAAGTTTATTAAAATTGTCCATTTTTGTAACAATTATTCCATTAGTTTTATCCCATCAACACCAAATAGCAGAATACTAAGCTCATCGACCATCTCATTTTTCCAGCGCCTTACCGTAATCTCACTGCAGTTGTTTTCCTCTGCTACCACTTCAAATGTTTTCCCATCCATATATACAGCTTTGATCACGTGGTACTTTTCCATTTGGCTTTTCTCACTCATTCTTGTTTTAAGCTCTTCCATAGCCACTTCAACATTGGTCAACATGACAGCTGTCCTTGCTTTAGTCCGCAAAATAGCTAATACAAAGGCTTTTTCTTCTACATCTTCACAGTTTATATCTTTAGCAACAACCCTGATGCTGTGTTTTGTATTCTGGAGGAAGTCTTTGAATGTATTGTAATTCCTTAGTAACAGCTCTGTATTTCTGAACCGGTTCTTTTCTTTTTTCTTCCGGTCCTCCTCTTTAACCTTTTTTATTGCTAGGTAAGCAGCTCTCTCAGCTATTTCGTCTATATTGACCATTCCCGCTCTATTTTTCATCTTGCTCCCACCTTTCACACTTGTTTTCTCCTGTTTTTTTCTATATAATGGAGTTGGGAACATGTGTTTGGGCGAAAGCCCTATTTTTTTTATCAATATACTAATCAACAACTAGCTAATATATAGCAACACCCGAAGAATTTTCATTTCTTCCATATTTCTACAGCAACCAGACACACAATATGTTAAAATATGTCTGAAAGGAGGTGTTGTTATGGGCAAAAATCAACATGTTACTCCTCACCCCGATGGTGGTTGGCAAGTAAAAGGTGCCGGCAATGATAGAGCAACTGCAAGAACTGATACACAAGCACAAGCAATCGACATTGCCAGAGATATTGCCAGGAACCAAGGCTCAGAAGTAGTCATTCATCGTCCCAATGGCCAGATAAGGGACAAAGACAGCTATGGCAATGACCCATGTCCACCTATGGATAAAAAGTAATTATGTTTCATAGGCCCTAAGATTGGGCCGCTTTTTTTATGATTAAATCATGAACTGCGGCGTTATCTATTTTTAAATCGCATCCATTCTTCATATGCTTTTGGAGATAAATTATACCATGAAGAGTTGACACGTTTATCTTGCTCCTTGACCTCTTTTGCCAACGTTGGGTACTCACGCTCGGCTGCATGAACAGCACCGTTATCTATTATTTGAACACTTTTCTTATCCATAATCAAAATCTCCTTTCTGATTTGCAGGGCGAGGGCAGGATTTGAACCTGCGATTTTCTGGAGCTCCCAGATAGCTTAGACCACTCGCTCACCTCGCCCAAGTTGTTGTTGCACATAAATATCATGAAATGCAATACAAAAATACCGTAAAATCTATTTCTAAATAATACGGTATTTCTATAGCTGTTCGTTTTTATAGGCTAGTATGGTTTTCTCACCGGCATCTCAATTACTTTACTTTCTACTTTTGGGGGAATAAGTTTTCCTTCATCTAATCCCAATAAGATTTCAACTTCTTCTCTTGGTATAGTCAAACCTCTTTGCGAAAGCTCTTTCATTATTTCCCCCTCGTTGAGGATATCATTGTCTAACAAAATATCAATAGCACGTCTTAATACTGTTGGTTTGCTCATTATTAATGTATCATCTAGAGGTTCTTCTGTTCTCCATCCTAACTTGTTAATTTTTTTCATTATAGCTTGATATGAACTATAAGATAAAATATCCAAATGATTTGCTCTTACTAACATGGCTGAAATTGATGTTTTCCATTTCTTTTTTAACTGCTTATAATAATTCAAATTTGTTGGATACGCTTTAACATCATTAGTAAAACTATTCTTAGGTAGAAGAAAAGCAGCTGCAAAAGCATGGGCCTCGTTTTCCATTTTCCTTATTTCTTCTTTACTTAATACATCTACCTCCAAAAAACCATCATGCAATACTATATGGGCTAACTCATGAGCTGCACTAAATTGCCTTCTCGCCGCTGATCCTTTATCAT
>CAZNMO010000106.1:0-8761 GCA_964574195.1 uncultured Clostridiaceae bacterium
AAGGACTATAAGGTCACAGTTAAAGTGACAGATAGCAAAGGCAAGACCTATACCAAGGGCTTCACAGTTACCGTAGCAGCAGCTGATCCCGAAGTAACAAACATCAGCTTAGCAGTCACAGAGGACTTGCAGGTAGGCAACTCCAATGTCGCTGCCAATGCTGAAATAGGAACACTGTCCACAACGGGAGGCACAGCAGACTTTACCTATGAATTGGTTGCAGATGGCGGAACTCCGGCCAACAGTGCGGACAATTCATCCTTTGTCATTGCTGCAAACAAGCTGAACGTGGCGGCAGGCGGAGCTTTAGCGGCTGCCAAGGACTATAAGGTCACAGTTAAAGTGACAGATAGCAAAGGCAAGACCTATACCACGGGCTTCACGATAACTGTAGCAGCGGCTAATCCCGCAGAACCGGTATCGGTTTCCGGAACATCAATATATGCCAACGGCAACGCGATTATTCTTGACGCTGGCACTACAGAAAATTACACCGTTGTTTACCTTGATACAAACAGTGACGGAATAATCGATGATGGAGAAGCAATACAAGAAATAGCCGGTGCGACAGGGAGCTCCGACATTACCGGCTACGACCTCCATAGCTATAATGTTTATGGTGGAGGTAATAGCACGCTTGACAGCGACACCAAAATTACTATGCTCGGCGGCAAAGCTTATGTTATATACGGTGGCGGGGATGGAGGCGATGTTACGGGCAGTACGCATATTACTGTCAGCGGTGGAAATCTCGCCGCTATTGTCGGTGGCGGGATAGACTGCGATGTTAGCGACAGTACAAATGTTGCTGTCAGCGGCGGTACTATCGGCAATATATACGGTGGCGGAGAGAGAACCAATGTTGCTACCGGCAGTACGAATGTTACCGTCAGCGGGGGCACTATCAACTATGTATACGGTGGCGGGTTTATTTCCGGCGCCGGTACGAATGTTACCGGTAGTACGAATGTTACTGTCATTGGCGGTACAGTCATCAATCTTATATGCGGCGGGGGGTATGCAGCCACAATTAGCGGGGATACAAATGTTACTGTCAGCGGCGGTAACATTGATGGTCATATTTATGGTGACAGTAGTAATGGAGGATTAGTTACCGGCACTAAGAAAATAAAAATCAGCGGCGGAAGCATTATCGGCACAGTGTCGGGTTATACAGTTGGCAATTTGACAACAGAGGATGGCACAACTACTGTCTACAAAACGACGCTAACACTCTCAGGCATCAGTGCTGTAACAGACGTAAGCGATGGCAGTTTAACACTGGGCGGAGCAGCAGGTTCCGACTATGGCTTAGCAGATGTTAGAACCACGGCAGGCGGGGTACTGGTCTTCTATCTACCTGCAGGAGAGGCTACAGCCGCTTATGGCTCAGATAATTATACAGCAACGGTGACAGACCCAGGTCCTAATTTCTTTGAGATAGCATCAACAACGTATGAAATAACCCTGGGCACAATCACCAGAGTAGACGGGGATAGCGACAGCACAGTAACAATTGATGAAACCCCAGTCGAAGAAGGAGCAACAGTAACCTTGACAATAGAGCCCAAAGCAGGCATGAGACTAAAAGAAGGGACACTGAAGGCCAGCTACAATGATGGAGAAGACAAAGAAGTAGCACTATCTGGATCCGGCCCTTATACCTTCACCATGCCAGCCTATGCTGTATCAATTACAGCTGAGTTTGAGGTGATTCCGGTGCAATCAGAAGCTCCGGTAATTACAACAATAGTGCTAAACAATGTAAACCCACAAAGTGTTTGGGGAACTGCAACTGCTGGTGCAACGATTAGAGTTTATTTAGACTCAGAGTTGGTAAGAACAGTTATTGCTGATGGAAACGGGGATTGGACTATTTCGCCCAATAGGCTAGATCTTACTACCTATGGCGGTGCAACAGTTTATGCTACAGCACAATTAGAGGGCTGCGAAGTCAGTGAATTTTCGAATATTGTAGTTATTAATACTTTATAATAGCGATAAGTGACAAATGGTAATCTTTTGTAAGCGCAAAATTATAAGGTGATTTCAAAGCAAACCCCGACACGAATCATATCATAATGTTCATGTCGGGGTTTATTTTATTTACACGATTGAAAATCTTTTTTCCAATAAGTCTTCCGCCTGGAAGGAATAGTTGATATATTTCTGTTTTACGTCCTTGAAAGCATTTCTTGATACAGGTATAAAAAGACCGCTTGTTGTAGTAAAGCCATCTTGCGATAGGTTCTTGACATAGTCCAGGTTGACTATATAGGAACGATGAGGCTTGATGAACCGTTTGTCTTTTAGTAAAACAGCTTCAATCTGAGACATTGTGCTGATGCTTTCTATTGTAATTCCGGCTTTCTGATGAAAATATATCGTTCTCCCAATTACCTCAAGATAAATCAATTCATGTAGGAATACTTTGAACAATCCGGTTCGAGCTTTTAGAACAAAATATTGATTCAGGTCTCTGAAAATATCATTGAAAGCTTTTTCTAATACGGAAAAAAGCTTGTCCTTTTGAATAGGCTTTACCAGATAATTAAAAGCATTTACCGAATAAGAATCTACAGCAAATTCCGTGCTTGAAGTCAAAAAGATGATTTTGGCAACCTGATCTCGGCGTCTTATCTCGTTGGCAAGCTGGATGCCGTTTATTCCGGGTGTTATGACATCTAAAAGATAAATATCAAAATGGCTGCCGCTTTCTACTCTTGATAGCAGCTCCATACTGCTTTCAAAGCTGCAGGCTTCTATTTTATCTTCTATAAGGCTGCAGCTCAAATACTCATCCATATACCGACCGATCTGCTGCAGTTCGTGTTTATTGTCATCACAAATAGCAATTTTCATCCTGACACCTCAATTTTAATCCACATATGTTATCTATTATACCAGAACAGCAATTAAAATTCGATAAAATTTACATTTCATGACAAATTAGTAACATTTCATGCAGACAGTGAGATTTGGAAAAAGTTTTAATTTAAAATATTACTTAGAATTTACTTAATTGATATCAGAAAAATTCATTTTTTATTTTAATGCCTTCCTTAGTTAAGGGGGGCATAGCTTTATTTACAAATGATACAAATAAAGCAACAAACCTGAGATTATATGTAATTTGGAGGCGGACTATGAAAAAAACAATTCTATGTATGGTATTGGCAGTTGTAATGTTATTTTCATTGGTAACTACTGTATTCGCTCAATCGCCGCCTTTGCCGCCTACTAATGTGAGCCCGGCTGATATGGATAATCTGGGAAAGGAATTGGAAAAAGCCTTACAGGGGCTGGATCAGCTAAACGGTTTAGATTTAGATAATTTACAGCAACCAATAGCAACCACACCTAAAACAGTAGAAGTCGGTACGATTGAAACCAATACGATGATCGCGGCGGGAGATAATTTTACTTTAGGACTCAAAACCAATGGAACTGTGCTAGCCACAGGATTGAGCCTAACCGGTGCGGATCAAGTTAGTGATTGGACCAATATCACTATGATTGCTTGCGGACTAAACCACAGTGTAGGTTTGAAAGCCGACGGCACAGTGGTTGCAGCCGGGTCTAATGCTAACGGAGCGTGCAATGTGAGCCAATGGAAAGACATAAAAATGATAGCGGCAGGCTTGGACAATACAGTTGGACTTAAAAAGGATGGCACAGTTGTTTCTACAGGCTCCAATGATTATGGACAATTGGATGTACAAGACTGGAAGGATATCACAGCCATCTCTTCCGGTTCACATTTTACGGTTGCTCTAAAAAAAGACGGTACTGCTTTGGCAATAGGTAAAGATTGCTCCGGGGTACTTAATGTGTCCGGCTGGCGTGATCTTGCTGCTGTCTCTGCATCTTTTACTAATATAGTGGGGCTGAAAAAAGATGGAACAGCTGTAAATACTATGCGGGCTAATACTTCTTTGTTCAAAAATGTGAAAGCCATTGCTGCTTCAGCTGGTTATGAAGCAGGACTAAATAAAGATGGTACAGTCGTTACAAACAATGAGACAATAAACACTTCGGCATGGAAAGACATAATAGCAATAAGTGCAGGCGCAGGTCATCTGGTGGGATTAAAAAGAGATGGAACGGTACTGGCAGTTAAGGCGAATGACAGCTTTGGTCTGGGGACCGATGTCGGCGGGTGGATGCTGAAGGTACCAAAAGCTACTTCCGTATCAACCGCTACGATAATTACTGTAAACGGGAAGAAATATACGATAGAAGGATATACCATCGATAAAAACCTCTATGTGAAAATTCGAGATTTGGCATCCGTATTAAAAGGCACGACGAAGCAGTTTTCTGTCGATGGGGATGGGGTAAAAAAGCCCATAAAGCTGGTTTCAAAAGGAGTCTATAAAGCGATTGGCGGCGAGCTGAAAAATGCAGACGGTAAATCAAGAGAAGTGACAAAAACAACATCGGAAATTTATATCGACGATAAGAAGGTCACTTATAATACATATAAGATAAACAACGAGACCTATTTTAAATTGAAGGATATAATGCAGAAATTTAATATATATGTTGGCTGGGATGTGACAGCCAAATCGATATCGCTAGACACGAAAAAAGCATATAAAGCACCATAAGCGATATTTAGGAGGGTAAGCTCACTGCCGAGCGTTGGAAGACAACAGGAAAGTAAAAGAACTTAAACAAGAAGGAGAGGATAATAAGAATGAAAAAGAGAGTATTTTCTTCAATTATATCAATCGTAATGATTCTATCTCTTTGCTTGGGGAGTATGTCCGCTGTTGTCACAGCAGCGCCTGCCCCTGCCAAAACGATTACCGCAACCTTTGAGATAGTTAACCAAACGGCATCAGATATTACAACACTCAAGCCGGCTCCAGCCGGTGAGGATCCCGTGAGCAGGGAGCTGCTGGCAAAACCCTTGAAAAGCGGCGCGAAAGTCAATGTTGCGATAACTTTCAATCCAAACATTGAGAGCTATGATCTTGTGTTCAGAACAGCGGATTTACCGGATTGGGATAGTAGCTTTGAGCGGCTTGATTTTCGTGGAATTACAGCAGCGCACGGCGGCTTGATTATATTTCAAACGCTGGATCCAATGCCGGGAGCTGTTATTTTCAATAAGGCAGGTGCGGCGGTTGCCGGCCTGGCACCGGACAGCGATACGTCCACTGTCGCTTTCAGTTTTAAGAATCAAACGGATAAAGAAATCGATTGTATACAGCTCTCAGTGCCTGACCAGGAAAAGTGGGGCCAAAACCTGCTTAAGGCGCCTCTTTTGGCAGGTACGGCAGCCGATATACCCATCACCTTCAGTCCGAAGAACGCAAAATGGGATATCAGAGTCGGCGGGGACATGGGGAACACGACTGAAGACGTTGATTTCACAGGCATCACTGCAGCCAATGGGGGAAACATTCTGCTTTGGGCTTCTGATGACTATAGCGGTGTATTGGCTTTTAGCAAAGTAGCACCCAAGGCTGGTTTGCCAGCTGGCAATGGTACCATGACGGTCAATTTCAATGTCAAGAATGAGACCACTGCAGATTACATCAGCCTGCAGCTTTCACCGGCAGGCAAGAAGGAATGGAGTCCAAACCTTCTGACCACGCCGCTTAAAGCAGGCACCACCGTCGTCATTCCCATCACCTACAGCGACAAGGCGGCGTTGTGGGACCTTAAGGGGACCAACCTTGATGGAAGTTTCGATGTATTGACAGAAAACCTTGATTTTTCACCGCTTACACCCGAATCCGGCGCTAACCTTAAGATTCAGTACTCCTTGTATTATGGAAGCACCGCCATGGTGTCCAATAACAGGCCTAAAGTGCCCTATCCCAAGCAGTCCGGCAATTCGATCATTTTTTTTGATACAGACTCTGACGGGGTTTTAAACAGCTATGAGACAAAAGAGCAGCTCAAGGCTGCAAATCCTAATTTACAGGCGGGCCTTGATGTTTCTATATCAGATAAGGTTACTACCATTGGTAAATATGCTTTTGAATTCGTGCCCATTAAGAAGCTTACCTTGCCGAAGTCCATAAGGACCATCGGGGACCTGACCTTCAGTAACTGTGCGAAGTTAACTGAAATCAACCTGCCGGAAGGACTCACGACCATTGGCAATGGCGCCTTTGGATGGACTCCGATCACCGGTATCAGGCTGCCGGATAGCGTCACTGCTTTGGGGACTGGCGCTTTTACGTATTGTGCAAGCTTGAAGTCAATCAGTATACCAGCCAATATCAAAAGAATAAATGAAGGGACTTTCACTAATTGTACTGCATTGACAGATGCCAAGCTTCCGGCAGTCACTTCCATTGGGGATTTTGCTTTTATTGGATGTTTGACGCTGACAAACGTCAGTATCCCGACAGTAACCTCAATTGAGGATTATGCTTTCAAGGGGTGTGCCTCCTTGACGAATATCCAGCTGCCGGCAACACTAACCAGCATCGGAATCAATCCGTTTTTAATGGCGGATAAGCTGGTTGCAATAAGCTTGGACCCGGCAAACCAGAACTTTGTCATTCAGGACGAGGGAATACTCTATAGCAAAGACCTGACTAAAGTCTATGCGTATCCGAATGCAAGAACGGCAAAAACGCTTGTGCTGCCGGCAACGGTCACCACAATAAAAGCAGAAGCTTTCCATTATACCAGCATTGAGAATGTGACTTTGCCGGCCGGAATTAAAACAGTTGAAACGGGAGCTTTTGGAGCGAGCCAGCTAAAAAGCCTTCTTCTCCCGGAGGGCATAGAAAATATTGGAAGTGGTGCATTTGCCAGTACTCCGATTGCAGGAGAACTGGTGATTCCAAAATCAGTTAAGACCATGGGCACTTATGCTTTTTCAGATACCTCAATAAAAAGTGTAACCATCAATAGCAGTATAGACCTGTCTGATCTTATTTTTAATCGTTGTGATAAACTTGAAACAGTAAAAATAAATGACAATGTTAAAAAAATCGGTAAATTTGCTTTTATGTCTTGTACGCGTCTCAAGAACGTTATCCTTCCAAAATCCTTGAAAGTCATTGGTTCCGGAGCATTTAAAAGCTGCACCGCTTTGGTCGAAATAAGCCTGCCCAAGGGTTTGACCAATGTAGGTGAGGTTGTACCTGCTGAAGATCTTATTGGAGTTGCTGCGGAGGAATATGGGGTGTTTAAGGAGTGTACTAGCCTCAAAAAAATAAACTTGCCGGACAGCATTGAATATATTGGAGATGGTAGCTTTGAGAAATGTACCAGCTTGAAGTCCATTAAGCTTCCTCTCAATGCGAAATACAAAAAAATAGAATACAGGACATTTGCATTTTGTGGATTGGATTTCATCTTTATTCCGAAGAATGTTATTACAATCGGCGAGGATTGCTTTTGGGGTGCTGCTCTGAAAAAGATGACCATCGCACCATGGGGTTGTAAGTATATAGAAGACAGCGCCTTCGCTTATTCAAATCTGGAAGAAGTTGTAATACCGGAGGGGGTTACACATCTAGGCTTTTGGTCATTCAAGAATATCGAACCATTAAAAACAGTAACCTTAAGCTCTACCTTAGGGATGGTTGATACCTTTACCTTCTTCAATATCCCGAACTGCACGAGAATCAACTTGTTATCATTAAAGGGTTATGATATTGCGGCATTCAACTTTGAAGATGAAGCCTTTTTGAAATATGGGAAAATACATATCCCTAAGAATTCCAAGGCCGGTTATATTTCACAAAATGGAGATTTCCTCGTAGAAGGACGTCGTGCGGTTGCAGATCTGCCTGCACTGCCAACGGGAAAGTAAGCACCGGAATATGCAATAAAACCTTTCCGCATTTGCCGCTGTCACGCAGAACCGTATCACAAATGATTTTGGAGTCGTAATGTTTCATATTAGTAGATTGATGTGATATATTAAAGATGCAAAACAACTCAATAAATCGTAATTTGTGGAACAGGTTTGGGCACCTAAATATCTATAAAAAGGTGAAAATATGATTAGAAAGTTTAAAGTTGATGAATTAGAAACAGTTATGAAAATATGGCTTGAAACGAATATTAAGGCTCATGGTTTTATCAATGAAAGTTACTGGCAAAGCAATTATGGGCTGGTCAAGGAGATGTTGCCTAATGCAACAATATTCATTTACAAAGATAATAACGTAGTTCAGGGATTTATTGGGTTAATGGAAAATTATATTGCTGGAATATTTATTGATGCAAATAGTCAGTCCAAAGGTATAGGAAGAGCTTTACTTGATTATATCAAGGAGAGCTACTCTGAATTGTCGTTGCAAGTTTATAAAAAGAATGTTCGTGCAGTTGAATTTTATTTAAGAGAAAAATTTTATGTTACAAAAGAGCAAATTGATGAAAATACTGGTGAAGTAGAGTTTATAATGAATTGGACAAAATAAGCATAATAAAGTCGGTAAATTTCAATTTATAGAGTTGAAGTAACGTAATTTTGGATTCAGTTCTGACGTATCTTTCTTAATTGTGATAGTGGTAAATGTATATCACTACCTTGTGTAATGTAGGTTAGGTACTGGTCTGCTAACTTGTTAACTTACTGGCGGTTATAGAGATAGACTGAAATAAAAAGGAAAAGAGAAATAACACTGAATATAGTGCCTGAACCATGCTGTTCACTAAATTTAAGTAGGATATTTATATATTATAGACCACAACAATTGTTCCTATTGTTGATGTCAAATTTCTTCTATGTAATACTTAGGAGTAGAACTGGTTACAATACTATAATTAGTTTTAGCTT
>CAZNMO010000106.1:8771-15786 GCA_964574195.1 uncultured Clostridiaceae bacterium
TAGTAAGGAGGAATAAGAATGGGAGAAACAGATAATATTTTATCATGGACGTTAGTGGCAGAATGTCCGATACCTAATGACGTTAATGATCTATTGGTAGAAGGTGAGGTAGCAACTGCTGCTTACAAAACATTTCGTGATAGTGCGATATTCACAAACAAGAGATTGATCGTCAGGGACGCACAGGGTATTACCGGTAAAAAAATAGAGATATACTCTTTGCCATATTCATCAATCAATATGTGGTCCACAGAAAATGCGGGGAAATTATTTGATATCAATGCAGAAGTGGAACTTTGGACAAGGGCAGGACATATTAAGATCAATTTGAATAAGGGTGTCGATATACGGAAGTTCGATAAACTAATAGCAAACGCATTGCTTAAATAAGAATAAGTGTAAGTGCCAGGCACGACGTTTAGACTGTTATTGAAACAAAAAATTGCATTTGACGCTAACACACAGAACCATACCATAAATAACGGTAGTTTCCATTTTGGAGTAATAAGTCTTGATTGCCAATAATATGTCAGTTAAGACTTTGTTTTATTTTATGCCAACAAACATGTCAGAATCAATTTCATAGAAATTAACCGATATATCGTTGACAGATATATCACGAAGTGTTATATTTTATATATCGGGATATGATATATTGGAGGAAGATAGATTTGGATAAATACACACCATTAACAGAAGCACTATTTTATATTCTATTAGCTGTTAGACAGCCGAATCATGGATATGGAATTATCCAGGAAGTACTTGAAATGACAGCGGGGCGACTTAATTTAGGACCTGGAACTTTATATGGGGCAATTAATTCCATGCTTGAAAAGGGCTGGATAAGGTTATATAGCGAGGATAAGGAATCCAGGAAGAAAAAAGAGTATCTAATTACAGGTCAAGGTGAAGAAATATTCTGTAAAGAAGTAGAGCGATTGCAAGAGTTAGTCGAGAATGCCAAGAATATGGAATTTGGGAAGGAGAGGGTATGATGCTGAAGTTTAAACTATATTTAGATAAGGATGCAGAAGAAGCATGGTTGAAAGAAATGTCGATAAAGGGATGGGCATTTAAAAAATTCTTTTTGGGATTCTATATATTTGAAGCATGTGAGCCCGGCGAGTATAATTACCAGATTGATCTGTTGGATAACTGGAAAGGAGATAAGAAAGACTTTGCTACTTTTATGGAGGAAAGCGGTGTAGAAGTGATTTCGCAATGGTATAGATGGGTATATATCCGGAAAAAGGCTTCTGATGGGCCCCTTGAAATGTATACAGATTCAGAATCAAAGATTGCACAGTATAATAGGATTAAAAATTTTTTCAAACTAGGTTTTGTAATTGAATTAATTTGCTTCATAATTGAAATTAATGCAGCAATTCGTATAGGTTTATCATTATATTGGCTGTTAACTATAATGATTGGAATTTTAGGATTAACCTTTTTACAAATGGTTTGGAAATGCAATTGGAAAATTGAACAATTAAAAGGATAAAGTTTAGGTGCTAGGCACGACGGATAGATGGTTATTGAAGTAACGAAGCCTTTCGCATTTGCCACCGTCACGGGGAACCGTATCACAAGTAATGGCGAAAACAGCCCAGAAGCAAAATGTGGTAATGCTTCTGGGTTGTTTAATTTTAAGTTAAGGTGTCTGGCACTTTTCGTTTTATGGCTATGGCATTGGCTGTTGGGGAATAATAAGCTAGCTTACTTTCTCTTGTAATGGTACCATTAATAAGGAATAAAAGAATTAAGCTTAGGAGATTGGGTGAGAATGAAAACAACATAAGTTATGGAGGGATTCTATTGATTAAAGCTTATTTGGGATGGATCGCATCACTATATGAGGGAGAAAGTATTGAAGTCAAATATACTATCCATGAGGAACAAGAACTCTTATTAAAGGAAGCTATCATGATGGATTACAAGAAGCCTGCAATTGTGGGTCAGGTCGCACTATCAACACTTCTAAAGAAACTAAAAAGGCATAGGAATAAGGAGATAGTGATTCTTATTAATGATTCAGCCTTATATGAGATCGTCAGAGGGACATCAACAACGGGAAATAAGGATGTTATAAAAATGGCAAGTCAAATGAGAAAAGAACTTGCTGAGTTTCCAGCCATTGTTATCAAGGATGCCAGTAAAGACCGTATGGAACTGACGGAATGGAATGAACAAATATTAAGAAAACAAAGTATATAGAAGAGCAGATTGAATTAGTGCTAAAGAAATCGTGGTTAGGTGCCAGTCTGTTTAAACTGTACCTGGCACTTATTACCTGATCATACCGATAAATAGGAATTTGCAGGTAGCTTATCAAAGGAGTGTATGGATGAAAAAAATAACTATGCTCACCTTATTAATTGTTTTGATATTTGTTTCGGTAGGCTGTGATTTAGGGGGCAATAGAGGTACAGGTGAAATAAAAGACGTTGAGGCATATATGAATTCCGAAACAAAAGATAAAGTTACAGACATCGAATTGATAAATATAGAAATAATCCCCCAACGAATCGATACACATCAATTGAGTTTAGATGGGACCACTTTCTATGATGGCAAAGATGAGACAATACCCGAACATAACGTAAAAACATTCAGGGCATTTTCGAAAAAAATAGATTCCTATGTCTTTCTGACATTTAACGAGTATTCCAAAAAGTATAATATGGTACAAAATTATGATATTTCAGAAGAAAAACAGGATGCGATTGAGCTGACAAACTTACTACAAGATATTATGGAAGCAAACCAGATACCGATAAAAACTTTATATTACAGCAAGTTTGATCAGGAAACAACAGATTTGAATGATACATATAAGCTGTCCGGCGACTACGATATTTCAAATTATATTCCTTCCAGTCCGTTATGGATAATAATAACCGTCAATTCTTCCGCCAATGACATCAGAAGTATTAAGGATATGATACATGAGCCGATTAACGCCATGGAAAAATATATTTCGGTAGATATAAAAACAAAGGATAACAGAACAATCACATTCTTTAAGAATGGTCAGCCGCTTATCGATGGAAATGAAGCGGGCGGGTTACAATCTTATTTTTAGGGGCACTCCCTCTGGCTTGGTGAAGATTTCATGCGGGCTAACGAGTGGAATAAAGAGGAAAATCCTAATTTGTAGTATAACTAATGCACATAATTCTTTTATTGTACATCAGTTATTTATTAGAAAGAATGTTATATCGGGGGATAGATAATGTATGTACTAAAATCTATATCTGAAAATGAAGTTAAGTCAATATTAAAGTTGCATTTTAATTTTGAAAACCTTGATGATTCTTATGATAATTATAGTAGAGCCATACTGGATGTTTTTGATCACCAATTGTCTAAGGAAGAAGCCGAAGAAATATTGGGCTCCATTGAAAGGATTAGGTGTCAGACACGACGTTTAGATGGTTATTTAAGCAAAATAAAACTTTCGTATTTGCTAATGCCACGCAGAACCCTATCACAAGAAAATGCGAAAACAAAGCTCTATGAGGTATTTCAACCATAAATGCAATTCCTTTACCAATTTCACTTTCAAGTGTCACACTGCCTCCATGCAATTAATAAATGACTAGATAACTTCATTTATGTATAAACATTGTGCCAAATACAACGGTATTTGTGCCAACTACGCAAAAGATATAGATTGCTTTTGAGGTTTAATGTAAAATATGGGTATAATTACAAAGTATAGAAATTGAAATATACTTTGTGATGAATACACGTGTAGAGGTTAATTGGTAGTGCTATCAGCAGAAAGTTATTAACCGGGATTTTTATCAAGATATATTTTGAACACCTGGGACGTACTTTGTGTTTATGTTTTGAATGAATAATGGGTAAGGAGAGAATACATATGAGAAGAGTAGATGGAAGTATATCAACACGAGTTGACAGATATACTTACTGTAACCTAAATGATGGCAGGGGTTATAGACTTGGCCTGATATCTCAAAAGTTAGACAACATGGATCTTACTGTAGAAACTCATGCGTTCAATAAAAATACAAGAACTTGGGAGAACGAAGTCGTTTCTGACATTTCGAATAAGGACTTCGTTTCATAAGGGTTTACAAATCCGAATTCTAAAGCCCTTGTAAATGTAAGACTTGATGTTTCCTCTGATGGAAGATTCACTTTGAAAATTGGAACTAAAACATTAAAAATTACATAGTAATCCATATTGTAGAGTATGGAATTCCTATCCTAAATATTGACTGTCTTGATGAAAGCTATAATTTTAAATTTCAGTTTCAATGGTTTTGTACTGTGAGTCTGAAATATCTTATTCTCCTTTTGCAAAACGAATTATATTACATCGTTTTGCAAAAGGAGGATCCATTATATCATTACAATAATAAGCAAATTATATTAGCCTTGGTCAAGAAATAGGAGAAATATGAAAAAGATAATTATACAAACAATTATTATTATACCAGTACTGCTTTATTTACTATTTGTAGTTAAATTAAGTGATATAACTTCTCTTTCTATTGAAATAAAAGCAAATGATAGATCTGGAAGCACAAGTTTAGAAATTGATGTTGAAGATCAAGCTTTTATTGAAGAAATAAACTCGATTATCACTGAGAAAAGTTACATTAAGCAACCTTTATATACTAGCTATAGCAGATGTGAAATTGACTATGAAATTAAAATTTATAACATGAATGAGGATAATGAAATTGTAACTACTTACAAAATATTATTAAATAACGGCAAAGAAAGTAATGTTGGAAACCGTAGCAGGATTGATGTAATAAGAACGAGAAGTGGAATTGTAAGTAAATTGAATAGTTTTTCTGTATTTTTGACTGATGAACAAGTAAAGAAATTGACCAACTGTATTCAAAAATATGTATCTCAATAAATTGCTGTGAGTTAAGGTGCCAGGCACCGAACAAAGAACATATTGAAAAGTAAATGCCTTATGCGAGAGTCAATGCAGGGGGCACTTTGTTATATAGGACCTTACAAGAACTTTCGCAATTGCTGATGTTACGGTGAGCCGTATCATAAGTGATTTTTGGACGGAATATGACTTATAGCATAAATATAACATATCTTTTATTTGTTTGATGAACGGGAGAAGGATATTTGTATTTTGACGCCGTAATATTTCATATAAGTAGAATGCTGCGATGTAACCGCCATCCAGAACGCAGTGAAGGATCTTGACCCGCAAAGAGTGGCAGGCAAAAGATTCTTCGCTTCGCACAAAATGACAACAACGTCATATCATTCTATTATTGTTTTAGGGGGATATAAAATGTTAATGAATAAAAAAATTAGGCTTGCTGCTGAAGCAGATAGTACTTCGATTTTAGAAATTTACGCACCTTTTATAGAAGATACTGTTATTACATTCGAATATGAAGTACCGACTTTATCCGAATTCTCAAAAAGAATGGCTAATATCCAGAAAAAATATCCATGGCTTGTATGTGAAGTTAACGACAGCATTATAGGATATGCCTATGCTTCCCAATTTAATGAGCGTGCAGCTTATGCTTGGTCTGTGGATTTCTCAGTCTATATAAAACCGGAATATCATAATAAAAAGATTGGGAAAGCACTTTACACAGCCTTATCCCAACTGTTGAGACTGCAAGGTTATTGCAATGCTTATACTGGCGTTACTTTACCCAATATTAAAAGTGAGGGTCTTCATGAATCATTTGGATTTAAACCAGTGGGTGTCTATCACAATGTAGGCTATAAATTTGGTAATTGGTATGATGTAAAGTGGTTTGAATTAGAAATTCAGGAACATTTCAAAATACCTGTAACTCCGAAAGCTATTAATGAAATAAATAATACACCTGGATTTTATACGATACTTCAAAAGGCGGAACAGATGATAGCAGACTAACAATATGGAGGGCAAAGGTAAAATTTATTCTCTTATTGCGCATCAATAAAAGACTTTAGTAGGGAAAGACATATCTTTCATTTACCTGATAAAACGGAAGAAGGATATTGATTTTGGAACCGTAATGCTTCATATTAGATATTGTGCGACATACACATGCTTATTTGTAGGGTCTTAAAGGTACTATAATAACAAATAATGGAATAGTGATAACACAATATCCAATTAGAACTTGTATGCCTGTTTGCAATGGAAGTATGCCAAATTGTGTTAGAAAAAGAGCGATAAAGAAAATTGCAATTGAAGAAAGGACATATATCACAATCCATTTATGCGATAGAGCAAGTGGCTTTCCACAGTTTTGACACTTGGTATAACGAACAGGTTTACTATCCATTATAAACTTTTTCCATAAAGGAACTGCCTGTTTTGAGCAATAGGGACATCTAGTAGACATTTATATCACCACCCTAATATTAACTAAATTTTACCATAATACACAAGGTTATACAATGTCTTCGATTCATCACATGATAATTGTGAAAAAGGTTAGGTGTCAGTCTGTCAATTGTCAACTTGTGGCTTGAAGTGCCTGGAACTTAAGTTTAATAAGTAATATAATCTAGTTATAAGGAGGCACATAAGATGAACTATATTAATTTTACACCTTTTCCCATATTACAAACGGAACGGTTTATTTTAAGAAAGGTTAATAAATCAGATGCAGAGAGTATATTTGAAATACGTTCAGACGAAGCCTATTCGAAATTAACTGGAGTAAAAAGATACGAAACAGTTGAAGAAGCAGAACTATACGTGGGCAGGATAGAAGGTTGTATAGCTAGAAATGAAGCCATTCTGTGGTCAATTGATATGAAAGGTACAAACGAGTATGTAGGCGGAATATGCTTATGGAATATATCAGATGATAAAACCCAAGCGGAGATCGGTTATGATCTCTTGCCAAAACATAGAGGTAACGGCTATATCCAAGAAGCAATCAATGCCGTCAGTAATTATGCCTTTGAAGCATTGAAGCTTGACAAAATAGTGGCTGAGCAAGTGCGAGTTGATAATATGAAATCAATAAAAGTTTTAGAAAGATATGGTTTT
>CAZNMO010000107.1:0-15724 GCA_964574195.1 uncultured Clostridiaceae bacterium
CTGTTTCATAAAGAAGAGGAACTGACTTTGACTTTTCTATTAGCTGTAAAATGCATTCATAATATATCCTTTTATTTTTACTACATAGCGGATTAAAAAAACGATCGTATTCCACATTATCAAACAGGATCAAATTTCTCCTCCTCTCAAATACCTAATTCATATTGCACAACTTAGAATCAAAACATACAGTATTCAATACAGATTTCTGATATAAATAGTTGAATCTAATTTATACTAAATGGTATAGGGAAAATTACCCACTTATATAATATCATTATAGATTCATTAAATATTATTAAATTTACTAGAATTACTTTTATACATATTTAAAAGCCAACAAAACCAATAAAGGAGCGAGAGAACCATCTAATGATGACTCTCCCACTCCTAATTGTAATTCTTCAATTACCTCTGTATTGAGGCTTTGTAGTTTGCAATTGTCTTATTCGAGCTTATAGTGGTCCTATACTGGCTATCCAATCGTTTATTTCACATTTAAAAATTGCTCTAGCTTTTAAAAACCTCATATATTTATGTATGGTTCACTCCGATTAATCCCAAAAAACTTAATGCTCCCCTTTATCCAAATCCCCTATTTTTTTAAGCAGCGGCAATTACTTGCTGGTATTTGCCCAATAGAACTGTACCGCATTCAAAATAGGATATTGCTGATAAAGTGTGCTTTTAATACTATCAGCTCCAAACTCCAAAACAGGTTTGACACTTTCATCTATCGTCACCCGCAACACGCATTGTTCCTTGTCCAACTCAAGTGATGTGGTATGAACAACAATCACATTTCCTACTAACTTTTCCCAGGTTTCTTTTAATTCGTCATCTGAAGGTAATTCGGTCAGAACACCGAACCGTTTTGGATCAATAGATGCCAATATTCTTCGTGCTTCTGCATCAGAACTTCCGCTAATTTCAAGGATATATTCCTTAGTAGCTTGTTTTATTTCCTCTTTTAATCGTTCATAATCCATCGCACTGTTGTATCGTATACGTATTAAGGGAAGACCGCTCGCCTGGAAAATCGCGTTCTTTTTAAGAGCATTGGATTTTTGCGGTTCCCTATCCTGATATTCACTGTCTTTCTCGAATGTTAGAATAGGCAGATAGGAAGTGGTATCAATAATGGCAAAATCCACATGGGCCTTAAATAGATAGTCGAGAAGGTCTGAATTGATATAATCCCTAATTTTTTCCACTTCGATAATAGTTTTTAAGTCCATGTTTGGGAAAACAAAATGTTGCGGGAACAGCTCCAGTAATACTCGATATAAGTTGATTTCGGATTCATGATAAAAGATTGGCCTGTACAGGATAGCTTGATTGTTCCGAATGATCTGACGTTCCAACTTTGGGTTTACATAACTGGCCACATTTTCACGAATCGGTTCTTCCAGCCTCCACCCCTTCTCGGGATGATTGTAAATTAGCTCCAATTTTTGAAGGTGAGCTAAATGCCTATTAAGATAGGTGCCTTTAAAACTCGATACTTTTTCAATGTCTTCCGTAGTGACTTTATCTAGGTCTTCCAACTTGTACAAAGTAAAGCAGATGCTTTTTTGCTGTTTGTCTGTTTGCTTAAAATAATTGTCAATTTGTCGTTTGGGTTTTTCCTTCTCTTTTTTAATTATTTCCATTGTCTTTTTTATGTTGTTTTTATAAATTTCTTCTGAAGGATTTAGATTTGCAGCTTGCTCAAAATATACCAACGCTTTTTCATAATTTTTATCAACGTCTCTGTAAATAACAGCTAAATTGTTTAATGCTGAGTCATGATTTGGCTCTTCTAAAAGCAAAGCTTCGTACAATCTTCTTGCCTCAGAAGTTTGATTTTCATTTTTCAGACTGTATGCTAGCTCAAAAAGATTTTCCTTTACCGTATTCTCTGAAAAAATTCCTTGTTGATGGGCTAAAGCTAGTAAGGAGTAAGCCTTATTTTCAAACCATTCAGATACGTGTATATAAATAATATCTTTAAAGTACTCCTTTTTGTATGACGGAGTACTGCTTTCATGCAACAACTTTGAAAACAAACTACTGTCAGATGGTTTTGGTGTCCAAATCATCATAATGTTGGAGAAGACTTTTGCCAAAGCGGAACCATACGCTTCACAAAAGGTTTTATTCATTTGATTTAATATATAACCGGACTTATCAACCAACTTAGAGAATTCAAGTTTTTCCTCCGCCACACCCAAAATTAGCGATATATATTGGATTACCAAATACCCCAAATGAGTAAGACGCTTTGTTTTTTTATAACTGGTATAAAAAGTTTTAACTTTTTCATAGAGAGAAAGCTCAAATGGAGTTACCATAAGAAACTCATGTACCATCCATTCGGCAAGTGTAATCCAAAAAGACGTTTCTTCATCTGGGTTCATTATTTCTTTCCATTGGTTATGTGTATCGATCAACATGTCGATGAAGGACGTTTCATCGGTGTAGCCCATACAGTTGAAACTCTTAAACCATTTTAAACCGTCGCCCAATGATTTAACCTGTTCTTCGGAGAGCCCCTTCAAATGATGTTGTATAGAAAAATAGTTCACGATTAGAGTGGAACTTGTTAACCAACTTCTTTCCTTCTTTTCCATATCTTTTTCTTGAAGAAAGGAAGGTGCTAATCTTGGAAAAACTTTTTGATAGATTGAATCTGCTAGAACAAAATCTTTCATATTCATACTGAAGTAAACCATTTTTTCTATAAGATTTATAAATTCTTCTATATCATCGCTTTTAATGGCTCTTTTATCGATGTTGCTTACATTCGCAGTCATTTCCTCAATGGTAGTTTTGAGACAAAGAGGATCATTGGTTTCCCGGTATTTGTAGATACTTTCTGTTAGTTTTCCATCTAACAATTCGACTAAAGGATGTGTTTCCTCCATGTTCCTTCCCCCTTTTATCTTTTGAATGGAAGAACCTATTTATATATAATTTAATTAAGAAACAAGATTGATTATGATTTTCATAGTTATCTTTTTCTGTTCCGTTATCGGAACAACTTCTTATGTATTTTACACTAAAATAATTTTCCAAAAGTGTCAAGGACTTTTTCTAAAAAATTAACCACAGTAATATCACATTCTTAATGAATGTTTATTACTGTGGTTAAATAGGTTTACATTATGTGTACTTTTAATTCCATTTCATTCCATATATGATGCTATTATTCTAAGTAGATTTTTTACGAGTTAATTCTACTGTTATCTAATTTAAAAGGATACTGAATTTCCTAAACATAATTATCTATTTCCAATCAACTAAACATTGAAAACCATACAAAGAAAAATTTTTTCTTTTTACGAAACTATAAAGTGACTAAAATAATTCTCTAGCAATTTACTATAACCATATGCATTTATAAAATTTCATTAAATGAAATATCATTTTTCAATTACAAAATAATACGTTTTACATATTAGATTAAAATTAGAGGAGTATAGGACCTTTTGTACGAAAATTAGGATTCTATAATTAAAAAGTTATTCAAAACATCAATACGGAAATATTTATAGTTTCACTATACTTTTGAACAAAAAAGTGAAGTGATAAAGATCATAAATTTCTTCCTATTTTTGCTTTGAGACAATCTTTAATTCTAAATCTAAGAAGTCCAATACTTTTATTAGGGTATTAATATTGTAATTTTCACCGTTCACTATTCTTGAAACTTGTGCAGACCCAATGCCTTGTATCTGATCCGATATTTTTCTCATTGAGAGTTGTCTGTCTTGCATTCTTTTATAGACATTTTCAGATATTTTTAGTTTTACTTTTTCTAATAATTTACTCTCTTCTGGAATAAATAAAATATCGTCTAAATCTTCTTCTTTCAATGGTTTTACTCCTTTCTTCGATTATTTGTACGAACCCTTTTTAAATATTAGGAGATGCATTAGGCAAGAGACTTGGGATTATTCCCAGTCCTCTTGCATCATCACCAATCTTCCTTCTTCACAATCTTCTTTCGATAATCCCTGTTCATCCTTAATGTATAGCGATAAGATTCGTTTTTCCTTTAAAAGTAATGAATAATACTGTGTTTCATAGTCGATTTGAAAAATTAAAAATCCATCCATCTTGGTAACAAGTGGATCCTTTTCTACTACCGCATCTATGTATTTCCAATCAAATTGATTTAGTCGTAGTAAAAAGGAACGCAGATTTTCTTTAACTACTGGTGGAAGATTTAATGTATTAAAGCATGAAAAAGAGTAATCGCTAAAAAGAAGATTGGGTATCTGCCTTATCTTATAAGACATTTAATCACCCCTAATATTTACTTTAAAAAGAGAAATTCGTTACACTCCTTTCAAGAATAAAAATATACTTAATTTTAACATAGCCCACTAAATATTTATTTAATTATTTATTCTTATGGTAAATAAGATTAATAATATTATTTGATTAATGTAATACGTTACAATAAACATAGAAAGGTTAAACTTATATTCGTTTGACTCTCCCAATACAAAAAGCTGCTAAACAAATTTAGCAACTTAAATGTCATTTCAGAATAGAATAAGTGAAAATCAGACCAAAAACTAGTTTAATTGTTGGAAACCCATTAATATATGTTTAACTGTTGATTCTGATTTAAGAATTTTCTTATCTTTATCAAATATATTTTATAGACACTTAACTTTTGCAAAGATATTTCTATTCCACTGTAAAACTAGATTCCGAATCATTGTCCTCATTAATTACGTCTATCTTATACATAGCAACCTTTATTCCAAGTCTTTTAATTAAACTTACGTGATGTAATAAATTAACTTTACTAAAAAAAGGCAAGGCATTTCTAATATCATCGGTTTTAGACGTGGATATAGCATAAACTAGTGTACATTCACTATAAGGAAAGTCTTGTTCATTAAAGTCTCCCTGAGGAAATTTCTCTGTTGCTTGATTAACTATGAATTGTCGATACTCAGCCAATTCTCGAAGTAATTGCATCGACACTGATCCCTGTGAAAAAAGATGACTTAGTGTTGCAGAACGGGTTTCCTTTTTCACACAGACAAAGTGCTTATCTATGGAAAGTAAATCACAAACTTCAATTTTACTTCTTGAGTTAGGAACTTGGTAGTTTTGCTTATCCAGACATAAGAAATATTCTGTATTCTGCCTTGCATTATAACTACCCTCGGATTCATCGGGTTTTATACTAGTTAGAAAGTTATTAATTTCAATAAGGGGTATATCCATAATATCAGTTTGAATTTTGTCAAAGTAATCTTTATCAATTTTATACCAGTTATTTAAAGAAAAGATATAAGTATCTTCTTGATATTCTGTTTGGAATATAATGAAATGATTTAAAGTAACTGCTGAAGTAACCGCAGTATCTGCATCGTCAAAGCCGATAATTTTAATTTTGTTGATTTGTTCTGGTGAGGTAAACTCAATGTTACTTATTAACGTATAGAGATCTTGTAAAACTACTTCTTCAGTTTCCACTTTTTTAAAACCAAGCTTTATATGATAATTTGAACACTTTTCATATTCAATCATATCAGGATATGCTAATGAAAGATTATGAGTCTCTTGCCTCCTAAGTGATTCAAATAATTTCTGATTTAATATAGAATTTATATTTGCATCTCTTACTATCTTAATATTATCTATAAAACCAAAGTTTTCTTTGTAATTATCGCTTAGAAATAAATTCAGTATTTGACTACACTTTGCACCTAGCCCTGAAAATGAAATATCACTATTAAGGCTTAAAGATGAAGTAGACCCTTTTATTGATGTGCCTACTTGTTCATCTCTAGACTTTCCTGACACTAAATTAATAAGGTCTTGATCAAAGTTTAAATCAAATTCACCTAATTCACTTCCCTTATTAATATGTACTCTCTTTTGCTTTGTCTTTAGGTCAATATTTCTAACATCAAAAGCCTTGAGTTCTTTTGAATCAATTGTATTTAATGCAACCCTTAAGCCAAAATTATTCTCTAAGTTATTTCTATTAATAGCAGTAAATCCGAATCCACCCGTAATTGCAAAGAAATAAGGTAAATCATTTTTCATTACTTTTACCAAAATAACAAATGAATTAACAGTATTCTTAATTTCTTCTCGATTAGGAATTTCTAAATCACCTTCTAAAAAGGTAATCCATTTCGGTTCCTTAGATCTATTTCTTTGAATATAAACTTTAAATTCAAAGTCCAATTCTGTATTTCTAGGGTGAAGCTCAAAATAGTTATTTTCCTCATTAACTTTATTAGCTAAAATTAATTGATCAAAGTTCCTGACATTTTCATTAAAGAGATAGTAAGAAAGTTTCAATGAACTCACCTTTCCTTAACCATTAAATAGTAGAACATTTATATATATGCTATTGACCTATTAAGCATTTCTACTAATCGGCTTCGAGTTAAATATACTTTAGTTACTTTTACCTATAATACCATAAACTTCTATTTCAACAGTCAAAAATCACTTATTTACTCATAAAAAGATACGCTTGTCATTAATGTACTTTTAATGTTGTTATTAAATCAAATATCGGAATTGAAATATATAATATTTTGTTGGATTATAATATTCTTTTGAGGAGATTATCCTTCATTTGATAAAAACTCACTTTTATAAAGAAAAACCCCATATCCATTGGGGTTTCAATCTATTAACTTTACGTTGAAATGCTTGATTAGTATTATATATAACTTCTGTGTTTTATATAAGGTAAATCAAAAATTCCAAGACATCATCTTTTGAAGACCTGCGCCCTAATCACAAATTAATTTCTGTTGGTAAAATACGAAGACTGCCCGCCAAATCAACCTTTAATGAGTTTTCATTAAGAAGAAACACTAGTATTTTTCCAAATCAATCACTTGTACCTTTGTCAAATCCACCAATTTAAATATATGCAGATATTTTTCATTTCATCAAGTTTGATGTCTTTCTCTTCAATTTACGCCAGGATGGTTTTTTTTATATTCTCTCTCTTTTAGGATGACCTATTCCGTCCGCAAATTGAATTCCATTTTTCGCAGACTGTACGTATAATCTTCAGATAGGTCTAGCTTTATTTACTTCATTACCTTTTGAACATCTACAGTCAATAGTTATTACTGCAAAAAATGATAGCACTTTAATGAAAAATGAATGTGTATATAAATTCCACGAAATTGAAATAGACTATTCGTTTTTTTACTAAAATAATTTTAAACTAAAAACGCACAGTGAGCATTATTATCTGTGCGTTGCATTTTGTATTTTGGAGAAAATGCCATATTAACTTAAATTCAAATGATCAATTTTCTTTTATTAAATTAAAAATGTACGATAGTCTATTAACCATAAATTTATTAAAAATTTTCATGTCTTGATCGGTAATATTTTTAGATTTATCTGCATGCATATCTTCAAAAGGCCATTACGAAATGCAAAATGGGGAACTGCCTTTGCAATCTTGTAAATACTACTATCAATAAATCATCTTTCCTTTTTAATGATACTTTACTTAAATTTAAGATTACCTGTAACTAAAATGTCTATTCGAGAAAAGTATAAAAATGATAAAATAGTTGTATGATATTTCCATCAATTAAACATCATCATTCTATTTAAATATTTGAAAGAGGTGAGCAATCATGCCATATGGAACGATTCAACATTTAGGAACAAATCCAGATACTTTAATCGAACAATTGCATTTTTCGCTAAATGAAATTATTGCAAGAGCACATCGATTAAAACGAAGTAAGGAACTCGATCAAATCATTACCAAAATGAAAGAATTATACTTCAAAGTAAATATGGCGAAGTTAACGAATGATAAAACGATTCTTTCCATCACTGGATTGCAGGGTGTTGGTAAGACTAAAATTTTACGGGATTTATACGATTTGGATGATACATTATTACCATCTGACGGTGGGCGCGGAGAAGTTCTTCCGGTTTTGTTTACTGAAACTCCTAGTACAAGCTCCCCCGCTTACTTTGTTCGGCGGGCAGAGCGTCACAAGGACAACCAATTATATGAATTAAAGGATTTTCAAATTAGTTTAGAAGAATTAAACATTATTGCAGCGGGTGCAGATAAGCAAAATGATAATTTGTGGCTTGAAGTCCGCTTGCCACAAAGATATTTCAATACTGAAATGTCATTAGCACTTTTACCAGGCTTTGAAAATGACAAAAGCCAGTTTTCACAAAAATATCTAGAGACATTTTTATCTCTTTCCACTTCGGTATTACTAGTGTTTAACCATAAGAAGCTCGCACAGAAAAGCCAGCAGGTTTTACTTGAAAGGGTAGCTTCTGACTATCGGGAAAGTGCTCCTATATTTGCCTTATCCTTCGCAGAAGAACTGAATGCTCAGCAAAGGTCAGATTTAAAAAATGAAATAAGTAAAAAATTTACAATTTCAGATAACGAGTTAGACCGCATTGTTTATACAGGCACTTGTGATGATTTAAAAAATTACCCAGATAACATCATCAATGCAATTTACAAATATGCAACAACAAATGTTGGAGGATATGTCATGCAAATGCATATGCTTACCTCCTTAACAGCTGAGCTTAGTAACGTTATATCTTTATTGGAAGCTGAAATTAACTCCATTAGAAATGGTCTGCTCATTAAACAAATCTCATCAGAGAACAATAATGATACTTTGGGTTTGTTAGAAATACGTGAAGCCTTCCGTGAATACCGCACAAAGGTTGCAAAAAACATAAGGAATATTGTAAATAAAAGCCTTGCTCAACATGTGGAAAATTGCACGGAAAAAATGAACGATGAACTTGAGAATGAAAGTCACGATTTATGGGATGAATTTTTATCTGCATTTAAAAAAAATAACAAATTTGTGGATAGGCGCAATTTTGAACGCCAAATTAAAAGAATTTGGAACGGTGATAATGAAGTAGAGTCTGAAAGACGATTGATTGATAGTTTGGACTCGTTTGTTCGCAGTGAAACCAGAGCAATAGCAGCACCGAAACAAAAAATCACTATTCAAGAACCAGTTACTAACCCACTTCTGACACCGATCGTTCAAACCAAAGAAAGTATGTTAGAGGATGATTCAAACCACATCATTGAATCGACATTAGCCAATATTGATAATTATATTAGTTCAGATGATTTATCCATTTCACTGACAAAAAATGACTTGAAAATTTTACCGATAGTGGCTGTTGGGATCGCCCAAGAGATGGTTGCAGCTAGCTTAATATTAGATATTGAGAAATTTGATCTATTAGATGCAAACACTAAACAAGAAATTATCAATAAATCCAATACATTGGTTTCTGAATTTAAGGATTTGGCTATCAATGCATCAACGGTAATAAAGGGGGCAGCCATCTTTTTTGGAATAGACGCACTGGATGGTACCTTTAATACATTTGGAGCTTTAACTGGGATTTTAACGTCATTAGGTGTTTCTTCAGCTGTGGCAGCACCACTCGGAGTAGTAATAATAGGCGCTATTGGGAGTGCGCTTGCAATTCATAAGGGATCCGAAAGAATTGAAAAATATAAATTCGAGCGTAGTGGAATTTCTCGTGAGATATTTAATTCGTTTGCCACTATCCAAGAAGATTCCATTATAGCAACGATAAATAATATTTTAGACAAAATGGAAGAAAAGCTAGTAGACACTTATCACTTAAGACGCGGAACTGATAAAAATTTTGGATTACTTGATGAGCTTGACAACCGCTTAAATCGTATGCATATTTTATGCGGTGAAGTGCAGGAGATGGCATTTAGAAATGAATCATATCTTTTTACACTTTCATAACAATCGATTAGAATGGGCCCATATGGCTAAAAACGAATTTATTAATCGCTTTGTTCGATTAGATATGGATAAAGTAGAAACGGCTTATAAAAAGGAGCTCACCATTGCTGTTTATGGTCCAACCCAAGTTGGAAAAACGACTCTAATTTTGTCATTACTAGGATTAAAGAAAGATAATCATACCCAGTTATCCAAATGGCTTAGAGGTAAAAGAAAGCTAGGTGTATCTTCAACTGTCACCGTTATGCGTTATGAGCGTTCACAGGATGATTACTTCAAGATCACACTGCCACATGGCGAGACAATTACTAAACTGTCAGGAGAGCAACTTGAGGCTGCTCTCCAACAAGTTCGTTCTCATGTAGAAACACATACAACCTATTCGGTTGAACCGGTTGTCATCGAAATACCTTCGAGTTACTTTGAAGAGCGAGAGGTCAAGATGAACATTGTCGATCTTCCCGGTGATGAATCTGCCGAAGAGAAGGAAGTTGACCATGTAAGCCAATGCATTAAACATTGGCTTCCTTTGAGCGAAGTATGCCTGCTGGTGGACGATGCTTCTCAACTCACAGCTTTTACCCAATACAGGATAAGAGATATTAAAAACTGGTACGAGAATCTTAATAACTTTCGCATTATTCCAACTCGAGCCCTTTCATTAGAAAACATTCGCAAAAATATTAACAATGGAAAAATCACTTCCGCTAAGGACCTGATAGTCGACTATGGCAAAGTTTTGAATCGCGTTTTAGAACTAGATATAGATTTGACAAAAACCATCTACCCACTTGATGTTGGTGCTTCTTGGGAAGTGATCAGCAAGAAAGAACCTGTTTTATATGAGAGAATGAAGGATATTATGGATGAGATTTTATCCAATCTGCAAACAGACTTAGAAAGTTTAGAAATCAGTGAACTATCCTTCAATCGTCTAACAAAAGTGTATAAAGAAGCCCTAGATGCAAGTAAACTTGAACTTCAGGAAAGTTCATACCAAATTGAAAAGTATAAGAAACTAATTCGTGAACAAAACATTTTAATAGATTATGAAGAAAATGAATTAAAAAAATGGAAAAATCAACTATTGCACGATCAGAGAGATATTCACGATTTCTTATCCCAATTATCCGCTTTGAGCGTAGATATTGATTCCACCAAAATTACAAATTTGGTGAACAATTATATTGCATATGATTTAAATAAAAGAAAACCAAGTGTTATAAATAGTGGTGCATTAAAATTACAAATGTCGGTTGAAACAGATTTAGAGAATAAACTCAGGGAAATTAAACAAGAAGCTCAAAATTTTAAAATATTTTTTGACTTGGAACTTCCCAGCTTAAAACCAATTCCAAAAATCGATCAATTTATTGATGATGATAAATTCTGGTTTGATTGGACCTATGAAAAAGCACTAAATGATACTCGTGACAAGGCATTTAAATGGGTAGTTAGAATCTATAATAGCTTTAATCTTCTTTTACCTCCTATTATTACTAAAGTGACAGATCAGACAAATCATTTTTTAAACCCTACAAAAAATTTAATTCTAGTACATCAACTAAAAATAGAAAAACTGCAAGTTCAATTAGCTAGGTACCAGGCTATAAAAAATGATCTTAAATTACAACATCATAATATCAATGAAATGTGGAAACAGGATAGTGCTCATGCTGCTCAGCTCCAAAGCTATTTCATGAAGCATTGGCTGCAATACAAAAAAGAACTGGAACAGCACTTTCTGTTCGGTAATGAAGAAGAACGGTGGTTTGCAGCGCAATATTTACAACTACATCTGCGAGACGGTGTGAAGATAATCGATTCTTTGAATGATAAGGAGAGGGAAAGATGGTTACAACGCAACTACCAAGCAAAAGTGAATACGAAAGTGCACTCAACGAGTTGAGAAAGTTAAATGATGATCTTTTCTATGATGATTTTAAAAAGACAATCGAATCATTAGAAAATTCAATCGTGCAGTTAACCGCCAACAATTCAAACGAATTAAAAAAAGAAGCAAATAATGTTATCAACAAAGCTATGACACTATTTGCAAAAATGGATGCACAGCAAAAGGAACTCCAAGGACTATTAAGCAACTTCCAAACCGGAATGACAATGGAAATTAAAGAACACCTTGAAATGGGAAGAAGCCAACTTTTAGTTGTTTATCAACAACTCGAAAATAGTGTTAATATTTTTTCTGAAAAAACAATAAAACTACAACAGGATCTTGAAAGTAATAATAAAAAGGTCTTAGACCAAGCTATTGAATCCGTTGAAACCTTTTCTAAAAATGTAGCAGATTTTGCCCAAAGATTATCCGATTCTGATGATAGAAATAAAAAGTATTTAGAACAAAGTGAGGCATATGTAGAACTTACGAAAAAGCAGTTAACGTCAACGGAACAAAAAATAGCTACCCATATATCAGCGCTTCAGACAATGAATCAAAACCTAGATAATTTGCACCGATCTTATAGAGAAATGTTTAAAAAACATGAAGAAAGTATAAAAAACAATTTAATTATTCGCGAAGAAGCACTAATTAACAAAGTCACTGTTCAAATGAATGACTGGTCAACAGAGCAGTCCATGCTGAATCAGAACTGGCATGAACAAATTGATTCTTTGTTAAGAAAGCAAAATGAACAAAATATAGATATGTTAAACTCAATAGCTAAAAATATGACTAGCAAAGAAGACTTAGAAAAAGTTGAGAAAAAAAGTGCTTTTAAGACAAACATTTTACTTTCTATTATTTTTATAGAGACAATTTTAATTGGGATTAAATTTTTTATTTAAAGTTAATTGAAAATAAAAGTTCAAATCAAAACCACCTGTAAAAAAATGATCTGAACCCAAAAAGTTAGACACGATAATTCAGGCAGCGACTTGGGCATGAGTTCGGTATTCAACCGGACTCATGCCTTTTAATTTTTGCTTAATCCGTTTGTGATTATAGTAATAAACAATGCCCTGTAGTTGCCTCCAACTTTTAAATAATATGAAAATGGAAAATAAGATCATACATTGTTAATTGGAATTAAGAATACTTTTGTTTTTTTATATATGAAAAAAGTGACTTATACTTTAAGCCACTTTTTCAGCTTATCATTTGGACAAAAATGAGTACTATCTTTTTAATTTTTTTGAAGTATAAATTTTTATATTTCATTACACGATGCTTTTTAATGGTCAAGGTTTCATTCCGATATCGGTAGTTGTAATGTCTTATTGATATATTCATCCCAATAATTCTCATCACCGTCTATTTCATGCAACCAGCAATACATCAAAAGAATTTCAAGAAACTGCTTTTTCCCCTTCATAAAGGGTTTGTTAGATATTTTCCTAAACAGTAAATTAATGCTGAATAGGTTTCTTTTTTGCTTGTAATCATACTCATATCGACGCCAACCATCTTTACTTCTAATCCTATGTTTAGTATCCCACAAGGCTTCATTTTCAGAAAAACGATTTGCCCACTCGGATGCAAATTCATATAAATTAACTCTATATTTAGTCCATGTCTTTTCAACCCATTCATTAATTTCCGCTGATATAAACGGCGAGGGGAATTCCTCCTTTGGCTGGCTCTTGATTCGATGATAATCCTTAATAAACAAAAAGAGCATCTCAGTTTGATCCTTAAGGAAAGGATTTTTCTTCGCCAAATGAGCATAGCACTCATATGATGCACTTCTAAACCCCTGGTCAGTATGATAAACGAGAAATAGCTCATCTTTTTTAAGAAAACTAATAATGGATTTGTGAATCTGTTTGTCATGGTCTTCAAATATTGCGACTAACCAATCTTGAATTTCCGGCTCATATTTTTGCAACTGATTTTTAAATTTTTCAATCCTTTCGTTGTTTAAAACTGTTTTCTCATCCACTTTATTAATATCAAGGTATTGATTGAAATACTCAAAGACGTAATTGACACAAACCCGCATATTATCCATTTTTAACTCTATATCGAACTCATTTAAATTGTCTTCTTTTTTTCTTTTTCGGATATATTCCTCTAGAGTAAGCATGGTAATTCACGTCCATTAATTTTTATTTGGCGTAATAATTATGTATCTTTATCTAATTTTTCCTTATGCAGTTGCACTCATGGTATTTAAACCTTGGAAATAATTTTTCCAATTCTTCTTTTGCATCTTTAGGATTTTGAAACGAAAACCATCCCCCATGATTCTTAAGTCTATTTATTCCTTTGTTTGCGGTTTCTTCTTGAATTCTCTTATTACATTTAGAAGTATGGAGTGTTCCTAATTTATCAACTTTATCTATATTTAACCAGAAGGTATCTTCCATAATTATCAATCCTTCACATAAAAATAGGTTTTTATCACTTTATTTATAAAAAAACAGCAAGTAATTTAATTAATTAAACTTTCATTTAACAATCCCACTACTCCCTGAAATTTTTCTAATGTTTTGGAACCTCTCTTACAGATTTTAATCCTTCACTCATTTTTTTTATAATTACAATTAGCTGAATCACATCTTCATCTTTAACCACAAGACGCTGACCAATTTTATAATGTGTGTCGAAGGACTTCTGTATATATCGTTCATCAACAAAACCATTGTTATGTTCTAATATATGACGTCTTTGAAACATGAGGTTCATATATTTAATTTCATTTCAGATAACCACGAATCATACCCTTGACCACTTGCCTCAGAAAAAAGTGTGCAGCCTTTTTCTACAATTTGAAAATCATTCGGTCTGACCTTTTTTGTTGTTAATTTCGAATATCTTTCTAATGCAAATTTTTGAAATGTAGACACTAAATCAGCAAGACTTCCCTCAAGCATAGATCGACACATGGTGTCAGCCTTATCCCTGCCATACATTTGTTCAAACGTAATAAACATTTCATTTTTCGAGTCAATCATCTTTTGAATTGTATCCAATGATTCATCAAAAACATTATCAACAGCATTGTGACCACAACAAGGACAAAAATAGGCACTCCCAATCACACTATACCGAGTTCCGCAATCTTCGCAGGTAATATCAACTTCCCATTCCTCACGTTGTCCTATCGGATTGTTTCTAAATGTAATTTTTTTACTTGGTTTATATGACACTTTGAGAAATTTATTGTGTCTTGTACTACTAGATAGATTAGTAAATATTTTATTTATTTCGCCTTGGATTAAGCCCATTGCCCATTCAGATGCGATACTTTCCATTTCATCAAGTTGTTCGTAGGTAAACCACTCCCCAGAAGAAGCTATATGCCCACACATTGGGCAATGAACCTCTTCATCAGAAACTTTCTCTTTCCAATCTTCCATAAAGATTTTAAAAACATACTCGCATTCAGGATTAGGACATTGCCGATCATAGTATCCTTTTTGATCTGAATAAATTTCAACTGGTATCTCCACTCCCAAAACCCCTTTTTTACTTATTTTCGTCAAACACAAACGAAACATTTGTTTGCATATATTTATTATACCATTTAATATAAGCCCTTTTCCAAACCCCTTTCTATAAAACAAGAGGTGGAAATCAGTAATTTGATGGGATAAAAAATTTTTTCCACTACCTTTCATTTTTAAGAGGTGCCTATTGAATCCAGATGTTGATATATCAACTTAATAAATCAGCTATGCAAGGTTCTGGGAGTGTGGATGTAACTCAGGCAGCTAATGATTAAGGTCATTAGTTTAAATTGGAACATAAATGTGCCTGTAACCTATGTTTATAGTTACCACGCTAATTGTTTTACGTGAAATTGATTCTAATTTGACAAATATCTGTTTCTAGGAGATGAAAAATAACTGCGCTATTTTAGCAGTTTCCTCCTTTAAATTGAATTAAAGACTTAACATACCGAATTCAGTCTACAGATGATTTTTAAAATTTATTAGCCAAGAAAATGAAATTTATATCATTATTA
>CAZNMO010000108.1:0-14214 GCA_964574195.1 uncultured Clostridiaceae bacterium
ATGCCTATAAAGACCATTTTTTTCTTCATCTTCAAAACCCCCTATGATATTCGACTCTTTAATGCGTCGATAAAATTCAGATTATATACCTTCTTCAAGGTAGCCAGCTGTGCGATTATTACAAAGAAAACCGAGGCCAGTGCAGCCTTGATGAAAATACCGGGAGTCATCAATACCGGAAAAGTTATCATATCTGAACTGAAGGTTACTCCCATCCCTTTTATCATACTTGCTCCCAAAGGTATACCTGTCATTATAGCAATGGCTGCAAGTACAAAGTTCTCTTTGGTTATCATGCCAAATATATCTTTTTTATCAAAGCCCATTATACGCAAGGATGCAAATTCATTGGTCCGCTCTGATATCCCTATTATCGTAGCATTGTATATCAGTGCGAAACCAAGGACCCCGCCAAACAAAAGATAGAACATGATCATAATGTTCATGGTATCCAGAAACTCAACAAAGATCTGCTTTATATCTCCTATGGAACGCACAGAGGATATTCCGGCTACATCCTTGAGCTTCTCCTTCAGATCGTCTCCAGATGCCGCATTGACGCCTGTGATCATTTGCTCATCCATAAGCAACTCATCCATTGACTCAATGTTCATATATGCATTTACACCGAGATATTGCTTGAATATATCGGAAACCTGGACAGTAACATCTGCTTTGCCCGGCAAAAAGTTTCGTATAGTTATTGTATCGCCCTTGCCGACATTAAGATCCTTTGCTATTGCCTCTGTAATGAAGATTCCCTTTTCGGGCAGTTTGATGTTATTATTGCTTCTATCTTTGAAAACATAGAACTCCGTATCCTTCGGTATGCCGGTAATACTGACGGTCTTCTCCCTCCATCCGTTTATCAGCTCGAAGGGATACTCAAGCTTTGGTTCTACTTTCTTTATTTTTGCCAGGTTATTTATTTCAACTATTGTATTAGCATTCTGAGGAGCAGCAAATTCTATTGAGTAATCCATCCGCTGGTACTCTCCGTATTGCAGCTCAAACATGCTGACTATGGCCTCTGTCATGAATAATGGAACAGTGTTGATCGCATAAGCCAGTGCGAGGCCAAGTACGAGAAAAGCAAACCTCCGCTTGTTTCTCATCATGTTGCGTATAACCATTTTCCAGCTGAAGGGAACATGTTTCCATATAAACCCTATCCTTTCCAGCAGTATCCGTTTACCTGTCCTTGGAGCTTCCGGCCTCATGGAGTCAGCGGGCATAATGCGGATGACCGATCTTGCTCCAAAGAGTCCTGAGATTATGCAGAACAAGCTGGTAAGTAGTATACCATTAATAATATAGTCATATTGTATCTTCAGGCCTGAAAGGGGTATATGGAAATAATAAACGTACAGTTGGCTCATGGGATTTGCAAGATACATACCGCCGGCTATGCCGGTCAACGAACCTATCAGTCCGATAGCCAATGCATATTTTGTATAGTGCGAAAGCACTTTCAGGTTGCCATAACCCAAAGCCTTCAATACTCCAATGGCCATACGGTCGTTATTTACTATTCTTGACAGCATGATTGAGATTATTATTGCTGCCACAAGCAGGAACATTATCGGCAGCATGGAAGACATCATTTCCATACCTTCTATCTTCTGGGTCAGTACATTGTTGCTCAACTGATCCTCCAGCTTTGTGATCTTCTTAACGCCATACTTATCAAGCTTTTTTTCCACTGAAGCTATTACATCGTCAATATCAGCCTGCTCATCGATGGTTATTGCTACTTCATTGTAGCTGCCCCGGTAGCCTAATACTGATTGGGCAAAAGCTTCGCTTACATAAGCTATGCCGAACTTTTCCGGAGCCGGTAGCAAAGATTGCTCATTTTCCATTACATATGAATACTCCGAGCTGGAGGCTATTCCCGCAACCTTTAGCTCAAAGGGCCTACTGTTGATTCGTGGGTTTATCCTGTCATGGACCTTGATATTTCTTGCTTGTGCAAACTGTTCAAGCAGGACAGCCTCATCATTGTCGATGAATTCCATTCCCTTTTCATCGCCGGTATAGAGCTTGTTTATGTGTCCCCCGTCAGCTGGAATGGAAACTAGACGGATACTTACCTTCTCATCCTCGTTCTCCACCTTAAGCGGCACATCAACGCTTACCCTGCCTTGAACACCTGTTATGCCTGGTATGGAGTTAAGCTCACCTAATCCGCTCTGTGGGATCCTTATCAGTTCAACCACAAGATCGCTTATATTTGTAATATTGTAGTAATAGTCCACTGCATTTCTGATATTGATTAGAGTGATACTGAAGGTTATATAAATGCATAGAGCAACTGCTACAATTACCGTGACAGATATGAATTGCCCTTTTGACTGCCTTATCATGCGAAGCAGCCTCAGATCCAGTTTTTTCATCACCATTCAATCCTTTCAGGAGGAATAGGATTCTCATTTTCTTTTACTTCGACTATACGTCCGCTTCGCATTTTTATCACCCTATCGGCCATATCGCCTATTGCCATGTTATGAGTGATTATGATAACAGTCTTTTTCATTTGTCTATTGATCTTATACAGCAGTGATAATATGAGGAGACCGGTCTTGTAATCAAGAGCTCCGGTAGGCTCATCACATAGCAGCATAAGTGGGTTCTTTGCAACCGCCCTTGCTATTGCCACACGCTGCTGTTCGCCGCCGCTCATTTGAGATGGGAAGTGGTCTTTTCTTTCCGCAAGTCCTACCTCTGCCATTACTTCATCGATATTCATGGCATCCTTGCACATCTCTGTTGCAAGTTCTACGTTCTCCCTGGCTGTAAGATTAGCCATCAGATTATAGAACTGGAATACGAAGCCAACCCTGTCGCGCCTATAGGCTGTAAGCTTTCTGTCATTATAATTGTTGATCTCCTCATTACCAACAAATACTTTTCCCTCAGTAGGCAGATCCATTCCTCCGAGAATGTTCAGCAGTGTGCTCTTTCCGGAACCACTAGGGCCGAGGATTACTATGAATTCCCCGTCGAACACCTCAAAGCTTGCATCCTGAAGTGCATTAACGCTTACTTCACCCATTCGGTAGTCCTTACTTACATTCTGGACTCGCATGAGTACTTTCTTCTCCATCTCCTGCTACCTCCAATCCACCCAATAATCCATACTTTATAAAGTCGATAAAATTGCCATAAAACGTCATAAGCTTCTCCTCGCTCTCCAAAAAGTCAAGGTTTTTAAATGCATTGGGCAAATTCATCAAAAGAGTGGAGATGAAATCGACATCTACATTTCTTATCTCTTTCTTGCTTATGCCATCCTCAATGATGTAACGCCAAAGCGGCAGACCAATATCCTGCTTAATGGCAGATACCCGGTCAAGCAGGCATTTCCGTTCGACTATATCCTTTAACAGGATCTGAGGATAATACTTTGCTGCATTTTTTGAATAATCATATAAAGCGCCTATTTTTTCAACCGTATGGTATTTCTCATCCATATGCTTACGTGCTTCATCCATATGATGCTGTACATCCCTTTTCATAACTTCTATAAACAGGTCTTCTTTTGAACTGAAATATTTGTATATGGTCATTTTACTTATGCCTGCCTCTGCAGCGATCTGATCGATGGAAACGCCGTTATAGCCGAATTTGAAAAACAGCTCATTTGACTTTTTCATCAGCATTTCCAGTTTCTTCTTGCTTTGTCCAGACATTCGATCACACTCCTTAAATTGGACAACTCTACTATTTGACTCGTAAAGTATAATTTTATTATTTTCCTATAATAAAAAATTGGCAATTATAAAAGCCACCCGTAATGGGTGGCTTTTAGCTCTATACCTCTATATCCAGCAAATTTTTCTTATAATCACTGTAAAGCTCTTTCAATTCAGTCATTTTCGCTGCCATCTCCTGCTGAAGCTTTGAAAGCAGGTGATAGTCCTTTTCCTTTGCCGCCTCCCGGATCTGTGTGAACAGCGATTTGGTATTGTAGGTATCCTTCATCAGCTGATATCTCAAGTGCTCCACCTGTGCCCAATGTGTGATGTCCAGATCCTGAGCCTTGTTCTTGCTGTGTATTGACCTGCACCTTCTCACAGTATCCATATTCTCAGGAATCAGCCTGTTTGTAATCTCAGTCAGCCATCTGTTGGTTACGGCAGTAATGAAGCTTTTTACCAGCGCTTCATCCAATACACCGCCATTCAGCAGCACATCCAGCTTATCCTTATAGTTATAAAGATTTGATATATTTTCAAAGACTGTAGCAGGGTGAACTCCGAATATCCGGTTTCGTTCCTCGGGAGTATAGCTTTCAAAAACGTCCTCCTCGCTCCTGTATGCCCTATCCTTTTCCAAATAGAAGCCCTCTGCCTCAGGAGCCTTGGAGATCTCTGCTTCCAGCTCCTTGGATGTCTTTCCCGCTCTGCAGACTGCTTCCATGCCATCCAGCATTGCCTGATAGAAAGCGGCAAGCGCAAGGTATGTGTTGGTCAGAGGATTTGGTGACCTTACCTCAAAGCGTGTCGCAAGGGGATTATCCATATCTCTTACCAGCCCTACAAGAATTGTCCTGTTTCTGGAAGGGGTCATTACATCGTGTCCCAATGAGCACACTATGCAAATTGGTGCTTCAAAACCGGGCTTGAGTCTGTTCAGCGAATCATTGGTAAAAGAAATAAAGGGGTTAATGACCTCATAGTTCTTCAATATTCCCATTATAGCTCCATAACCAAGCGAGCTGAGAAAATCCTTTTTCATGTCTGAGGGTGTAAACAGGTTTATCAGCTTACCATTCTTCAGTTTGACCGCAACTCCGACATGAGTGTGTTCGCCGTTTCCAGCCACACCTTCTATTGGTTTCGCATTGAAGGTAACGTCAAGGCCGTTTTTCCTGAATACTTCCTTTACTATATATCTGACCCACTTTTCATTATCTGCTGCCTGCAAGGCTGTATCGTATCGCCAGTCGATCTCCAGCTGTTCCATTATATGTGTCAGGTTGCCAGTCTCGTCAAGCTTTGCTTTGATACCGCCAACTTCCTTGTGTCCCATCTCCGGCTCAAGGTTGTATTTGTCCATTAAGAGCAGTGACTGCTCCAGGGAGGTCCTGACGACGCCTTTGGTCCTTTTCCAGTAGGATTCCTGCAATTCTTGTGATGCCGACAGCTTTTCGACATCAGCCTTATCATTAGGGGTCATTACCCAGAATTCCAGTTCTGTAGCTGAAGTCAGTATCACCTCTTCAATGTCTTTGTATTCAATTCCATATTCGGAACATACACTGGGGTTCTCCTCCAAAAGCTTCATAAGCGTAGCCTTGAAGCGCTCCACAGCTCTTATAAGTATAGACCGGGAATCAACATATTTGTTATTGTGCATTAAAAAGGAGGGAATTCGTAAAGTACCTACAGGCCTGTTTGTTTCATAGTCAATATTCTCATAGTTATAATCGACGAACCATAGGCATTTGGTATCAGCTACAATATCCACCTTGCCATTGTTCAGGGTCGCGATACCTGGGAGAACAACACTTGACCCGTCAGTTTGAACGGAACCGTTAAGAAACTCTTCAATATCGTCAAAGAAAGCCTTAATTGGTATTCTTTCATCTGTACTGTTACCGGTAAGATCTGGTGCTGCCAGTGAGACAAAACGTATTTCGGGATGATTCTTCAATAGTGCTATAAGCTCTTCCTGTTGGTATTTTGTAGGATCCAGCACATAAAGCAGATCGTCTTTTATAAGGTCACTCAGGTTTGTCATAGTAATTCACCTCTTTTTAAATTTACTATTTCAAGCTAATAATAATATTCTGAATTATACCATTATGAGTACTCAAAGTAAATGAAACAACAAAGCAGCGCCGACAATACTTTCTAATAATATTATAAGCACTGCTTAATAGAGTATTACAGGTTGATGCAGCCTTTGGCCGCAAGGTTCTGAAGTGCATAGATTATGCCTATCTTCACATGCTCGAAGGTTACTCCCCCCTGCAAATAGGCAATATATGGAGGCCTGATGGGCGCATCGGCGCTTAATTCTATGGAAGCTCCCTGTACAAAACCTCCCGCCGCCATAATCACCTGGTCATTATAGCCAGGCATATCCCAAGGCTCCAGATTGACAAAGGAATCTACCGGCGATCCCTTCTGTATCCCCTGGCAGAATGCGATCAAACCTTCCTTGCTTCCAAACTTCACAGCCTGAATGATATCACTCCTGCGCGAGTTGAATTCAGGATTTACCTCAAAGCCAAGCCTTGAGAAGAGCCTGGAGCAGAATACTGCACCCTTTACAGCCTCAGATACTATATGAGGCGCAAGGAACAGTCCCTGGAAGAAAAGTCTGTTCATACCCAAGGTCGCACCGCATTCCTTTCCTATACCCGGTGCAATTAGTCTGTTAGCAGCCATCTCCACCAGAGAAGCCTTGCCGCAGACATACCCTCCTGTCGGTGCAATGCTTCCGCCCGGATTTTTTATCAGTGAGCCGGCTATTATATCAGCGCCTACCTCAGTAGGCTCCTTGAAATCCAGAAATTCACCATAGCAGTTGTCTACCATGCAGACAATGTTCGGATTAATTATTTTTATGAATTTGATAGTATACTCGATATCCTCCATCGTCAGAGAAGGCCTCCAGGAATAGCCAAGCGATCTTTGGATCAATACCATTTTTGTCTTTTCGTTTATTTTTCGTGTTATCTCATTATAGTTGATCTTACCCGCCTCTGTAAGGTCAATCTGGCTGTATTTTACCCCAAGGTCACGGAGACAGCCTGGCGGGCAATTTTCTATACCTATAATGTTCTCCAGCGTGTCATAGGGTTTGCCAGTTACCGACAGCAATTCGTCACCGGGTCTGAGTACCCCAAACAGACAAAGGGACAAAGCGTGGGTACCTGAGGCTATCTGCGGCCTTACCAGCGCATCCTCGCAGCTGAAAACATCCGCATAGATCTTGTCTATGGCTTCTCTGCCTGCATCGCCATAGCCATAGCCTGTGGAATAATTGAAATGCATGTCGCTCAATCTGTTTTTCTGCATCGCACTAAGGACTTTGTACTGATTGAATTCCGCCACCTCGTCTATCTTCTGGAATTGTCCCGCTATTTCCTCTTCTGTGGATACACAGATATCAATTATTTTCTTGCTTATATTCAGCTTGTTTATTAAGTAATCAGTTGTTTTATAATGCATGTCCGCACCCCTTATAGTAATAATGTGTAATTGGTATATGTAAACATATTAAGTAAATACACTTCATTTGACATTATATTTTAACATATTATAAAGTGCAAGGCAAATAATCAGACCCTTGTATTTCTACAAGGGCCTGAATTGATTTATGTATTTACTTGTTCACATTTTCCTGCTGTCTATTGTCTGTAAAAGCAAAATTTATCGGCTTCACCGGGATTATCGTAGAAACTGCATGCTTGTAAACAAGCTGCTGTTTTCCATCGTTATCCAATACAATGGTGTAGTTGTCGAAGCCTCTTACATTTCCTTTCAACTGGAATCCGTTTACCAGGTAGATGGTTATAGTTATATGTTCTTTTCTTACCTGATTAAGAAATACATCCTGCAGGTTTATATTTACTTTGTTCATTCAATTCCCCTCCAAAAAATAAGTAAAAACATTCTAAACATTTATATTATTATATATTTATTAGTTATTTATTCTATATTAAAGCAATTTTTCCTGCAATATATCTAATAATATTTTCCAATAGCTGCTCTTTTTTATAAAAGTTATCCATCTCAAGCCAATAAAGCCTTTGGTCCCTTCTGAACCAGGTAAGCTGCCTTTTGGCATAGTGTCTGGTATCTCTTTTCAATATCCTCGACGCTTCTTCCAAGGTAATATCACCTCTGAGATAGCTGGAAATCTCCTTATAGCCCAGTGCCTGCATTGAGTTGAGGCTGCTGCTGTAACCCATGGCAAGAAGTCCCCTTACCTCTTCCACAAGCCCCTGCTGCAGCATGATATCGACTCTCTGTTCGATCCTTTCATAAAGTCTGGCTCTATCCATGGATAGCATGATATATGCATAATTATAACGAGGCGGCTGTTTCCGTGATTCCTCCTGGAAATATGAAATGGGCTTGCCGGTGTGACGATATACCTCCAATGCCCTAATAGCCCTTCTGAGATCATTGGGATGCAGCTTCTTATGGCTTTGAGGGTCAACTGCCTCAAGCATGGCATGCACATAAGCAGAGCCTTTTTCATTCGCAAGCTCTTGCATCTCGTTCCTGAAGGGCTCATCGGATATGGACTCGGTAAAATCCAGATTATCCAGAAGGGAATTTATATAAAGTCCCGTACCACCTGTTATGATAGGCAATCGTCCTCTTTCATTGATATCCAGTATATATTTCTCTGCTCTTTCCCTGAAATGAGCCACACTGAAATCCTTATCAGGAGTGACCTCGTCTATCATATAATGCTTTATGCCTTGCATCTCTGCTTCTTTCATCTTTGCCGTGCCTATATCCATATACTTGTAGACCTGTGCGGAATCAGCGGATATTATCTCTCCGCAAAGATTCCTTGCCAGGGCAAGGGATAGGTCTGTTTTACCCACAGCTGTAGGGCCGGCCAGTATGCATATCCTGGGCAATTCCTTATACGACCGTTGCAAATTTAAACACCTCTGTCAGTAAAGTCAAGTTTATATTATCCTTTTGAATTTCTTCTCCAGTTCGTATCTGCTCATGGTTATTATTGTCGGTCTGCCATGAGGGCAGGTATATGGCTGTTTTGTTTTCATAAGTCTGTTTATAAGCTCCCGGGTTTCCTCCGGGGTTATGCTGTCCCCTGCCTTTATTGCATTTTTGCAGGCCATGCTTATGATTATCTTCTCAAGGGGAGATGCGGCTGCAGTTGTGTCCCTTATGGAATCCAGTATATTACTGAAGAATTCACCGGTGCATGGCTCTCCCATTATTATAGGTATTGCTCTTATAGCCAGTGTGTTTTCTCCAAACCACTCGATCTCAAAGCCCAGATTCTGAAATACAAGGCTATTATCGGAGTAAAGGAGCTTTTCTGCGGGGCTGAGCTCCACAATTATCGGCATCATGAGCTCCTGCATGGGTATATCCCTGGAATTGTATTTTTCCCTTATGTACTCATACATTATCCGTTCATGGGCGGCATGCTGGTCTATCAGGTAGAAGGTGTCCTCATGCTGACCCAGAACATACGTTCCAAATAGTTGTCCTATTATACTTATATCAAGTGCCCGTTGATTATCAACAGCCTCAGGCTTGGCTTCCCTGACACCTTCCATTCTGGTATCCGGAATGGCCTCCTGTTTTGAGCTCCTCTTCTCATATTCATAATGCTTGCTGTAGCTGTCAGTGAGGGGAGCGGTTGTAGCCTCTTCGATGGAAAGCTGCTCGATCTTTTCTTTCTGGGGCTTTCTATCAAATGCTGAATAATCGTTCCTATTTTCAAAGGCTTGAGATACATAGGAACTGTTGTTCCTGTAATCTGCTATAGGTGAAGCCGATGCAGCCACCGGTTCTTCAAGACTTTCAAATATGAGATTGCTGCTGTTCAGACAGTTCTTCACCGCCGCATACAAGGTATTGAATATTGCCCTCTCGTCGGAAAACTTGATCTCCTGCTTTGTAGGATGAACATTGACATCAAGCATATCTGATTTAATATTGAGATTTATTACACTGAAGGGATAGCGGTTGTTCATCAACAATGTCTTGTAGGCCTGCCGCATGGCTTCTGCCATCATCCTGTTCTTGACGTATCTTCCGTTTATTGAAAAGGTCATATATGTGGAGTTGCCTTTGCCTATCTCCGGTTTTCCTATATAGCCTTCCAGACTCACGATATCGTTGGAATGCTCCAATGGAAGCATTGCTTTTGCTATATTCTTGCCGTAAATGCATAGTATTACAGAAAGCAGATCCCCATTTCCAGGTGTATGAAGCACCACTTTATTGTTTACAGTCAGCTTTATAGATATACCGGTGTTTGACAGCGCCAGCTTTTCAACAATATCAACTATTGCTCCCTGTTCGGCGGTATCGCTTTTAAGAAACTTCAGCCTTGCCGGGGTATTATAGAAAAGATCCCTTACTGTCACACTGGTGCCTGTGGGGTAGCCTATAGCATTATTCTCAAGGAATTTACCACCCTTTATCAAGATATGGCTTCCTGAAGAATCATCTTCTGCTTTAGTCTTAAGCTCCACCTCTGATACTGCGGCAATGCTTGCCATGGCCTCACCCCTGAAGCCCAGTGTCAATATTCCCTGCAGATCGTTGGAGGACTTAATCTTACTGGTGGCATGACGGAAGAATACCTGCTCCACATCCTCCTTCAATATCCCGCAGCCATTGTCTGAGACATTGATATAGCTCTTGCCGCCTTCCTGGACCTCTATACTTATTGCTGTAGCACCTGCGTCAATAGAGTTCTCCGCCAGCTCTTTTATTATCGATGCTGGTCTTTCTATAACCTCTCCTGCGGCTATTTTATTTATGGTAGCTTCATCAAGCAAGTAAATTCTTCCCATATTGGACTCCTTTACTATTTTATTTGCGGCGGATAAACATTAAGGTAGACTGTTTCCGCCGCAAAGAAAATTAATGTAACACAAATCTGTTTCAGCGGAGCTTAAACAGATTTTGTTTAATTATCCTTCAATTTTTCCTGAAGCTCCAAAAGCTTGTTCAGGGCTTGGACCGGCGTCATATTAGCTACATCCAGCGCTCTCAACTCATCAGCAAGAGAAAAACTGATGAAATTAAAAAGATTCGGCTCATTGTCGCTTAGTAACGGTCTTTTTCTTCTCCGCCTCACATATATGTCTGTTTGGTTGTTCTTTTCTGATTGCTCCAGTATCGACAATATTTCCGCCGACCTTTCAAGCACCGGCTCAGGAATGCCAGCAAGACGGGCCACATGTATTCCATAGCTGCCGTTTGCCCCACCTCTGGCTATTTTCCTTAGAAATATTATATCCTTACCCTTTTCTTCTACCATTACACAGTAATTCTTTACTCCCTCCAGCTTATCCTCAAGTTCGGTAAGCTCATGGTAATGAGTGGCAAAAAGCGTCTTGGAGCCTAGTTTTCCCTTGTCAGATATATATTCCACCACCGACCAGGCGATGCTCAGACCGTCGAAGGTGCTGGTACCCCTGCCTATTTCATCAAGTATGACCAGGCTCTTGGCTGTTGCATTGTTTATGATATTGGCCAGTTCACTCATTTCCACCATGAAGGTACTCTGGCCTGAAGCCAGGTCATCCGAAGCTCCTACTCTGGTGAATATTCTATCGACCACGCCGATCTCTGCCTTACTGGCGGGAACAAAACATCCGATCTGAGCCATAAGGGTGATCAAGGCGACCTGTCTCATGTAGGTGGACTTACCAGCCATGTTTGGCCCAGTTATTATGAGCAGCCTATTGTCATCATTATCCAACAAGGTATCATTGGGTACAAATTTAAGCTCGGTATTCTGTGCTTCCACCACGGGATGCCTGCCGTTTTCTATTATCAATGCATCGCTGTTGTTCACCACAGGCCTTGTGTAATTGTATTTCTGCGACACTTCAGCCAAGGAACAGAAGCAATCCAGGTCTGACAGGAAGGCAGCTGTCTGCTGTATCCTCTTTATATGAACAGCTATTTCATTTCTGATCCCGATAAAGGTCTGATATTCCAGCTCTATAAGCTTCTCCTCAGCCCCCAGTACCATATCCTCAAGCCTCTTAAGCTCGGGTGTTATATATCTCTCGGAATTGGACAAGGTCTGTTTTCTTATAAAATAATCAGGCACCGAAGAAAGGTTGGATTTCGTAATATCTATATAATAGCCGAAGACCTTGTTGAAGCCTATCTTAAGAGATTTTATACCTGTTTTCTCCTTCTCCTGCTGCTCCAGCTCTGCGATCCATTGCTTGCCGTTTACCGAAGCACTTCTTATCTCATCCAGCTCCGGCAGGTAACCGTCTTTTATCAGGTTTCCCTCTCTTAGCAAGAAAGGCGGCTCCTCATTTATAGACTTATCGATTATCAGATATAGATCCTCAAGATTGTCCAGCCTTTCATGTATGTCCTTCAGCTGAGTGCTTGTACAACCGGAAAGCAGAGCCTTTATATATGGAAGGTTCCTCACTGAGTTCCTGAAGGCTATCAGATCCTTCGCATTGGCGCTTCCAAGTGCTATCCTGCTGGCAAGCCTTTCTATGTCATACATGCTTTTCAGATATTCCTTTATTTCCTCTCTTTTCAGGAAATCATCATATAGTTCATCTACAGCATCCAGCCTTGCGTTTATCTCTGTTGTGCTGAGCAGGGGTTTCTCAAGCCAGCTTTTGAGCTTCCTGCCCCCCATGGCTGTTGATGTCTTGTCTATTACTGACAGTAATGCTCCTTTTTGTGTTTTGCCCCTTATAGTTTCAGAAAGCTCCAGGTTTCTTCTTGTGCTTTGATCCAGCACCATGAAGTTGCTAATGCTGTAACTTTTTATGAAATTGATGTTGTCGAGGCTTATCTTCTGTATGTCATCCAGATATAGCAGCAGGGCTCCTGTACAGCGCTGCAGGCTTTCTGTTTCTATGCCCAAGCCCTCTAGGCTTGAAACGCCGAATTGCCTCCTAAGCCTTCTGACGCAGTCCTCATGGTCGAAGAATCTCTTGTCTAGTACACTTGTTGTCGGGTAAGCAGCCGTTATATCATGAAGCTCTGTATTTGCTATTATTTCTGAGGGGTTTATCCTGTTAAGTTCACTGATTATACTGGGAGAATCCGAGCTGTCTGCATAGGTGCAGAAAAATTCACCTGTTGAAATATCCAGGTATGCCATGGATATCTGTTTGTTGTCTGAACACAGGCTCAGCAGATAGTTGTTGTTTCTTTCATCCAGCATTGAGCTTTCCAGCACGGTACCGGGTGTAATCACCCTGATTACCTCCCTGCGTACAATGCCCTTGGCCAGCGCAGGATCCTCCACCTGCTCGCAGATTGCTACCTTGTAATTCTTTTCTATAAGACGAGCAATATAGTTTTCTGCAGCATGGTAGGGTATGCCGCACATGGGTGCTCTTTCCTCCTGGCCGCAGTCCCTGCCTGTCAGGGTTATTTCCAGCTCCTTGGAGGCTGTCAGGGCATCGTCAAAGAACATCTCATAGAAGTCCCCCAGCCTGAAAAACAGTATTTTGTCCTTATGCTGGTTTTTTATTTCAAAATATTGCTGCATCATGGGCGTCAACTGTGCCATAATCATTTCACCTCATCAACCATGTCCCCGTTCAGAAACCATGAATGTATTTCATTTATCCGTACATTGACCAATTTGCCTGTAATTCCTTCTCGGCCATTGAAATTTACCACCTTGCCTGTTCTCGTCCTGCCGGTGTATTTGGTCGAATCATTCTTGCTCGGTCCCTCGGTAAGGACCTCCACTTCCCTGCCCAGATAAGCATCATTGGCTTTCTTGGATATTTCATTCTGAAGCTTTACAAGCCTTTCAAAATTCCTGTGCTTGTCTTCGTAGCTGTAGGGATCTTCCATATCTGCCGCAGGGGTACCAACTCTTCTTGAATATATGAACATGAATACCTGGTCGAATTCCACCTGTCTCAGGACCTCCAGTGTCTGCTCAAAATCTTCGTCGGTCTCCCCGGGGAACCCGACAATAACATCGGTACTTAGAGCTACTCCTGGAATTTCCTGTTTTGCCTTATTTACCTTATTAAGGTATTCCTCTTTTGTGTATTTTCTATTCATCCTGCGCAATATTTCGTTGCTGCCTGCCTGAAAAGGCAGGTGCAGCTGCTCACAGACCTTGCTGCATTCGCTCATTGTCTTTATAAGCTTATCTGAAATATCCTTGGGATGTGAGGTCATGAACCTTATCCTCTCAATTCCTTCTATCTCATTGACCAGCTTTATAAGGTCTGCAAAGTCAACCTCCAACTCAAGGTCCTTACCATAGGAATTTACATTCTGACCGAGAAGTGTTACCTCCTTGCAGCCATCCTTTGCGAGGCCCTGTATCTCCTTGATGATGTCCTCCGGCTGCCTGCTTCTCTCCCTGCCCCTTACATGGGGAACTATGCAATAGGAGCAGAAGTTGTTGCAGCCATACATGATGGTCACCCATGCCTTGAAGGTCTCCTCTCTTAGCACCGGTATATCTTCTACTATTGTGCCTTCTGTATTGAGAATATCGATCAGCGTATATTTC
>CAZNMO010000108.1:14224-15722 GCA_964574195.1 uncultured Clostridiaceae bacterium
CGTTCCAGCAGCTCCGGGAGCTTATACACGTTGTGGGTACCGAATATGAGATCAACATGACGGTATTTCTTCTTGATCATCGCTACAGCATGCTCCTGCTGCATCATGCAGCCGCATACACCGATGATAAGTGAGGGGTTGTCCTTCTTTAGCTGCTTTAGGGCTCCTATATTGCCATACAGCTTCAGCTCGGCATTTTCCCTTACACAGCAGGTATTGATGATTATAAGGTCTGCCTTCTCCTTCTTATCTGTATCTGTATAGCCCATTTCTGCCAGCAAACCCTTGATCTTCTCAGAGTCTGAGTTGTTCTGCTGACAGCCGAAGGTTATTATATGCATGTATTTGTTTTTTCCGGTCTTCTGATACTCCAGCTCATTGTTCTCCCTGATCCTGCGGGTTATATCCTTTTGTTTCTGTAGCTCCTGACTATCTACTACCTTTGGTGTTTTTCTCTCTGACATATATTAATCTACCTCGAATTTCATAGTATCGTTTATTATGCCCAATTTTGCAGCTTACTGTTATAATTATAGCATAAATGGACAATTCAGACATAACAAAGGTGAAAAAGACATTATAAAAAGATAAGGTCAAGCTATTCCAGCTTGACCTTATATCTCTCAATAACTATTTCTTTGATCCCAGGTATGCCTCCTGAATCTTCGGATCACGGGCGATCTCGCTTGCCCATCCTGAGCTTGTGATCTTTCCCTGCTCCAGGACATAGGCTCTGTCAGCTATGGACAGGGCTTTATAGGCGTTCTGCTCAACCAGCATTATCGTCTTTCCCATCTTGCGGATATCTACAATAATATCGAATATCGTCTGTACCAGAAGCGGTGCAAGTCCAAGGGAAGGCTCATCCAGAAGCATGATATCCGGGCTGCTCATCAAGCCTCTTCCCATGGCAAGCATCTGCTGCTCGCCTCCGCTTAGAGTCCCGGCTATCTGTTTCTCCCTTTCCTTCATCCTGGGGAAAAGATGATATACCTTCTCCATGTCCTCTTCTATTCCTTTTTTATCTGTTCTCAGATATGCGCCCATAAGCAGGTTGTCTTTAACTGTAAGGTTGGCAAATATCAGTCTGCCCTCGGGAACATGGCATATTCCCATTTTGACTATCTTGTTGGGATTGAAACCAAGTTTTGTATCCTTGAAGGTTATCGAGCCTTCCTTGTATTTAAGAAAGCCTGATATGGAATTCAAAAGTGTGGATTTTCCGGCACCGTTGGAACCGATGATGGATACTATCTCTCCTTCATTTATCTCCAGCGATACTCCTTTTAATGCATGTATACCACCATAGTATACCTGCAGGTTATCAACTTTTAACATAGCTACACCTCCACCCCCAAATATGCTTCAATAACAGACTTGTTGTTCTGTACTTCCCTGGGGGTGCCTTCTGCCAGTTTGCAGCCGAAGTTCAGCACCATGATGCTTTCACAGACTCCCATGATCAAATCCATATGATGCTCAATTATGAGTATCGTCA
>CAZNMO010000109.1:0-15527 GCA_964574195.1 uncultured Clostridiaceae bacterium
TTGTTGGTAAGTACTGTTGTCTTTCCGCTTCCTACCTGGGCATTGAGCAGCATTACCTTGCTGTTATCCATGACAGCAGCCCTCTGATATTCGTTGAGCTCTTCCATATCCTGCAGCAATTCCTTATATTCCGGCCTGTTATGACCTTTTAGCCTTTCATATAAGTCCTCCATATATAAAACACCTACTTTTTCAAATCATCATACCTTCTCATTATTTTTTCACTTATATCAGCAGGGGTCTTGTCAATCACCCTGACGCTTATATCAAACCCTGCAGGCACATCTACGTATCTTTTCAGTGTATTCAAGAGTCTCCGCTTGTTGGAGGGGTCAAGTATCCATTCCTCATAGAACCTGAAGTCGGTAATTATGTAGAGCAGTGAACCTGAAACTTCAACATTGTCTATTGTGCTCAGGAAGCTGTTCATGTACTCACCTCTGGAGCGCAGGAACATTACAAACTCATTCCATCTTGAGGGCAGCTCCTGAAGCGTGCACATACGCTCGATCTCGATTTTGGGAGCCTTCTCCGCCTTCTTTATACTCTCAGGAGCCTTCGCCTCGGTGAGCATACATTTAAGTCCCCAATGCACAAGCTTTTTATCAAGATGGTAGTCCCCCACGCAGGCAGGGCAGCCGTCCTCACAGTTGCAGTTCTCCACCAGCAGTACAGCCTCCTCAAGTATGTTTCGGGCAAAATCATAGGCTTTTTCAGAGAAACCAAGTCCTCCCGGATACAGGTCATATATAAGGATATGCGATTTCTTCACTTCACCCTGCTCCGTTTTGGTATTGAATACCGTACCAGAGAGGTCCTCAGTTGTGGACATGGTTCTCCTCATTGCAGAGGAAAGCAGGCTATGCTTGAGCCCATTGTAGTAATTATGCTGTGTATGTGAATTGAATACCCTGTCCACCTCATCATCCACTGTAAACCAAAGTCCTTCAGTCTCGATCTCCTGAAACAAAGGCAGCGTTATCCTCTCAAAGCCAAGGTTCTGGTGGTTGTGGAACTGTATCATCTTGTAGGCCGGTATAGCTTCCTTGACCTTAACATCACCGAACCGTGCCTTAGTGCGATTGACAGACTGGGCTTTGAACTCTCTCAAAACCTTTACGTCCGTTTCGACGAATGGAACGGTAAAATAGTTCATATCCACAGGGAGTACATGGGCTATCCTGTTGACAAGGTCCAGGCTTTCAACTATATATTGCATGCTGTCATGTATATATATCGCCTTCGGATGTACCTCATGGAAGGCGAGGTACTCGTCCATCTCGGTAATCACAGTGCCGTTCAGCTTGTTGACCACCTTATAGGTCTTGTTGTTGATATTCCTCAGATTATAATCCCCTGCGGGGAATTCATTCCCTGTCCAGATGTAGCTTCCGCCTTCATTTTTAAGCTCCTTAGCCTGAATAAGCACAGGAACTATCTCTCCCAGGTCAGGGAAGACAGCCGCATCGTCAAGGGATAGCGGCAGTTCAGCAGCAGCCGCCCGTACATGGGCCAGCTGTATAAAAAGATTGTTCTTGTCGATTACGGCATTCTCCACGCCGCTATCAAAAAGCCAATCACTGTTTATAGCCAGGTACTGGTCATTGGGCGTTACATCAAGTATCAGTATCCCGAATGCCTTTCCGCCCCGTCTTCCGGCTCTGCCCAGCTGCTGCCAGAAGGATGCTTTTGTTCCCGGGAAGCCCGCCTCCACCACTATGTCAAGCTTACCTATATCTATCCCCAGTTCAAGGGCATTGGTAGAGACCACTCCTGCCAGCTTTCCGGTTGCCAGCCTTGTCTCTATTTCACGCCGCTCTTCAGGAGTATAACCTCCCCTATAGCCGGCTACCAGATGCGACAGATTCTTACCCAGGGATGGCTTGTCATCAAGGTTGGACAGTCTGTCCCTGACCTCCTTCAGGACCACCTCCACCTCTCTCCTGGTCTTACAGAAGGTAATGAATTTTACATCCTGCTCCACCAGTGATGGTATCAGTTCTGAAGCCTCAGCCTCCGGCGTCCTTCTATACTGAGTATCCCTGATCAGCGGAGGCTGCCAGAAATATACCGTCTTTTCTCCCGTCGGGGAGCCGTCTTTATTTATCAGCACGAATCTCTCACCACATATGTTTTCCGCCAGTTCTACAGGATTGGCTATTGTAGCAGAGCTGCACAGGAACTGCGGTGAGCTCTTGTAGTAGCTGCATATCCTTCCCAGCCTTCTCATTATGTTTGCCATATGTGAGCCAAAAGCGCCCCGATAGTAGTGGAGCTCATCAATTACAAGAAAATTGAGCCTGGCGAATATATGATTGAAGCCAAATACGCTGTGATTGCTCAAAAATGCTGAATTAAGCATTTCGGGATTTGTGAGTATGATATTTGCGTTCTTCCTTATCCTGGCTCTTTCGCTGGTAGGTGTATCACCATCATAGATACCCGCCTGTATCCTTTTTGAACCGAAGTATTCAAGCACCGGCACCAGGTTCCTGTATTGATCATGGGCCAGGGCTTTTGTAGGGTAGAGAAAGATCGCCCTTGTGGTAGGATCCTCCAGTATTTTCTGTACTACCGGCAGCAGAAAGCTTAATGTCTTTCCGCTTGAGGTGGCAGTTGTAATTACAATGTTTTTGCCCTGCAACGCCTGCTGAAACATTTCTCCCTGATGACAATACAGCTTGTCAAGTCCTTGGCTTTTAAGATAAGCTATAAGCTCCGGAGACAAGTCAGCAGGAAAATCCGACAGGATCGGAGCTCTGGCCTCTATAGTTCTGGTTGCTACTATACGGTTGTTGAACTCTCCCAGTTCCAATATGTTCACGTTCAATCCCCCTATGTATATTGCATTTTATTATCACATAATAAACATATGTTCTCATTCTTATACCCATTTTATCAAATTAATGGCTTACTGTAATTATTTATTTTTAACAAATAAATCTGACCTACCCACAATAAAAATGGAAGACCTATGAAAGGTCTTCCGTTTTATATAAACTTAAATTGTTTTCCTGTTAATTATATCAGATAGCTTTTCAGGAATTCAGGTATTCCCTCAGGGCTTCTGCTGCAGCTTATGGTAAAATTCAATCCAAACTTCTCTTGAAGGTTTTCCAGGTTCTTTACAAATGTTTCAAGGCATGTATCTTCAGCATTGCTGACTATTTTCTGACCATCGATAAATATCTCTGCTATATCAAAATCCTGTGATATTACCCCGCAAATAAAGCCGTAGAAGGATTTCAGGTTTTCAAGCTGGAACTCCCCTGCCTCTATAAGTCTTATGTCTCGGTTAAGGTCGTATATGTGGTTTCTGTCTCTGTCGATATAAACAACATGTCCGTTGGATGTCTTGTTTGCCTCATTGGCCATATCGAGCATTCTTTTTGTCTTGCCTGAGCCTTTCAAACCCAGAATAAACTTAACCATAATAATTACCCCCTTATTTGTTTTTAGATATATGGAGATTAATATAAAGATACTATACTATTGGGGAATTTTCAATCCGAATATCACTAAAAAATTTAAATATTCTGTTATTTTAAGAATTTAGCCAGTTTAGCATCGATATTTCATATGTCATTGTCGCAAATGTGAAAACTGTGACGCCTTTTGTCATGAATTACGAAATCCAGAATATGATAAAACTGCAAAATATTCGTTCCTGGTATTATAATGACTTTTTAGATATTTATTATGCATTATGATAAAAATATATATTGTAAAACGAGATTGGTATCCATATGAAATTTTATTAATATGGTTGTATATTATTTCTATTTACATAATATTAAATTCTTGAGATAATATACCCGTGTCTGTGCTTATAGTATCTGTATTTATAACGAGACGAAATAGTCCCAACTGCTTAAGCAGCGGCATATATTCCTCGCCTCGTTGAAACGCTCGGGTAGTTTTTTTGCTTTAGAGCAAAAAAACCTCATTGAAATCTTGTTATAAGTATTACCAATTATCTACAGGAACAATTGAACTTATGAAACATAGTTAATTGATGCTTACTGCTGTTTCACTGTAAATTTGCCTTTGATAAGCACAGAAGGTCTCCCGGTATCGAAAAGCGCAAGCGCAATTAACAAAACGAAAGGAGCAATATTAATGGCACAAAAAGCAAAAAGAGAAGCAACACTATTTGAAGCACTGATCCCTGTAGTTCTTACAATAGCTATCCTTATGTACACCGTTTTGCCGGTCTTCGGAGTTAATGGAGAGGTTCATATTCCTCTGGTACTTGGCGCATTGGTGGCTGCAGCTGTTGCAATGTGGAGACTGGGCTATACCTGGTCTGAAATTGAGGAAGGCATAATAGGAACCATCTCCGGTACATTGCAGGCAATCATTATTCTTGCTATTATAGGTATGATAATCGGTACCTGGATACTAGGAGGTATCGTTCCGACACTTATCTACTACGGCCTGCAGATACTCACTCCATCACTGTTCCTGGTTGCAGCATGTCTGCTTTGTTGTGTAGTTTCTCTTGCAACAGGAAGCTCGTGGACAACAGCAGGTACTGTTGGAATAGCTCTCATGGGCGTTGCAGCAGGTCTCGGAGTTCCAGGGCCTATGGCAGCAGGTGCTATAATATCCGGTGCATACTTTGGAGACAAGATGTCCCCACTTTCAGATACGACCAACCTGGCCCCCGCAATGGCAGGTGCTACACTGTTTGACCATGTAAGGCACATGGTATACACTACCGGAACCAGTCTCGCAATTGCACTGGTTGGCTTCGGCATATTGGGAGCCGGCTTTGCGGGCAAGACCTTGGATGTTGCCAATATCAATGCCATACTGGACCTTATGCGCAGCAGCTTTAACCTGAACCCGCTGCTCCTGCTGGTTCCTATAATCGTTATAGTAATGGTTGCCAAAAAGGTACCTGCTATACCTGGATTGTTCATAGGTACCCTCCTTGGTGGTGCTGCAGCAATGATATTCCAGGGTGCGACCTTTGCAGGTGTTATGGACGCTATGCAGAACGGTGTTGTTTCTGAAACCGGTAATGAAATACTTGATTCACTCCTTACAAGAGGCGGTTACCAGAGTATGATGTGGACCATCTCACTTATTCTTGCAGCCCTAACCTTCGGTGGCGTACTTGAAAAGACTGGAATGCTTGAAACCATAGGAAAGGTTATCCTGAAGTTCGCCAAGAGCACAGGCGCACTTGTCACAGCAACAGTATTCACAAGTATATTTACCAATGTTCTAGCCGGTGACCAGTACCTGTCACTTGTTCTTCCCGGCAAGATGTATAAGGAAGAGTTCCACAAGAGAGGCCTTGCTCCAAGAAATCTTTCAAGATGTCTTGAAGATGCAGGAACACTTACTTCACCGCTTGTTCCGTGGAACACCTGTGGTGCTACAATGTCAACATACCTTGGAATCCCTACAATTGAGTATCTCCCATACTGCTTCCTGAACCTGGTTAACCCGATAGTATCTATCGTGTTTGGTTTCACAGGAATCACTATGATGAAGCTGGAAGATGATCCATCAGCTCCAGAATATAAAGGCAAGAAAAAATAAAATAAAGTATCTGATTACCCTGGAGGAATTTTCCTTCAGGGTATATTTATGCACAAAAATCGGCTCCGGACCTTATATTTACTGAACATTTGGGAAATTAAAGGTTTACACTTTGATTTTTTTTTGAGATAATAAAAATATATAATAAACCGTTGTTGAGTTTTTCCCCGATCTTAAAGTTACATCCTCAAGGTTTCAACTGCATAAGGTAGGTTTAAACTAAACAATTGAAATTTTACTAAATATTATAGTGTACCGGATCAGTTTAAACATACCTCACAGCAGTGAAATAAAAACAAATTATGGAAGGGGTAATGTTAATGACAACAAAGACAAAGCAGAAAAGAGAGGCAACGTTATTAGAAGCATTGATACCTGTATTAATAACAATAGCGCTTCTGATGTATTCCGTACTTCCAATGTTTAATGTAGGCGGAGATGTACATATCCCATTGGTATTAGGTGCAATGATTGCCGTTATAGTCGCTGTTTACAGACTGGGCTATACCTGGCAGGAAATTGAAGACGGGATCGTTTCCACAATTTCCGGTACAATGCAGGCTATACTTATACTTGCTATCATTGGTATGATAATCGGTACCTGGATACAAAGCGGTATAGTTCCTACAATCATCTACTACGGATTGCAGATACTCTCTCCTGGATTCTTCCTTGTAGCTGCATGTCTTCTCTGCTGTGTTGTATCCCTTGCAACAGGTACTTCCTGGGGTACAGCCGGTACAATAGGTATAGCACTTATGGGTATAGGAATAGGACTTGGCGTTCCGGCACCTGTAACAGCCGGTGCAATAATATCCGGTGCATACTTCGGCGACAAGATGTCACCACTTTCGGATACAACCAACTTGGCTCCTGCTATGGCAGGTTCAACACTGTTTGACCACATCAGGCACATGGTTTATACAACCGGCGTAAGCTTGACACTGGCACTCATAGGTTTCGGTATACTTGGTGCAGGCTATGCAGGACAGGGCTTTGATGCTTCAAAAGTTCAGGAAGTTACAACGCTTATGGCTGAAAACTTCAACATCAATCCGCTGTTGCTTCTCGTTCCGATACTTGTATTCGTAATGGTTGCAAAGAAAACTCCTGCTATACCAGGACTTTTCCTTGGTACTATCCTCGGCGGTATTTTTGGTATGATATTCCAGGGTGCAACTGTTGCTGATGTTCTGGATGCAATGCAGTATGGTGTTGTTTCCGAAACAGGCAACGAAGTTCTCGACACACTTCTTACCAGAGGCGGATACCAGAGCATGATGTGGACTATATCCCTTATTCTTGCTGCACTTACCTTTGGTGGTGTTCTTGAAAAGACAGGCATGCTGGAATCCATTGCAAAACGTATACTCAAGTTTGCCAAGAGCACAGGTTCACTTGTTACAGCAACAATATTCACAAGCATATTCACAAATGTACTTGCTGGTGACCAGTACCTTGCTATAGTTCTTCCTGGTAAGATGTACAAGGAAGAATTCCACAAGAGAGGCCTTGCTCCAAGAAACCTTTCAAGATGTCTTGAAGACGCAGGAACACTTACTTCAGCGCTTGTTCCGTGGAACACCTGCGGTGCTACAATGTCAACCTATCTCGGAGTTCCGACAATTGAGTATCTCCCATATTGCTTCCTGAATCTGATCAACCCGGTAGTTTCTATCGTGTTTGGTTTCACAGGTATCACCATGATGAAGCTGGAAGATGACCCATCAGCTCCGGAATACAAAGGACCTAAGTCAAAGAATAAAGGCGTCTCAGCTTAATAGAAATGATTAAAGCCTGTTGCAAAAGCAACAGGCTTTATTATTTACCAACTATATTTCAATCAATTCCTTGGAGAACTTGTTCAGTACTTCCACTCCCGTCTCAGTCACCATCACCAGGTCTTCTATCCTGACACCGAATTTCCCCGGAAGATAGGCCCCAGGTTCAATACTGAAAACCATACCGGGCTGCAGTACCGTCTCGCTTATATTTGATATGTACGGCTCCTCATGTACCTCCATACCTATTCCATGCCCTGTCCTGTGAATGAAGTAGTCTCCATAGCCCTTTTCTGTTATATAGCTCCTTGCTGCTGCGTCTATTTCACAGGCCTTCATTCCCGGCTTGACCGCTTCAATAGCCTTAAGCTGTCCTCCTTTTACGGCCTCATATACCCTCCTGTACTCTTCAGTAGCCTTGCCTATCATTATTGTTCTTGTCATATCCGAGCAATAGCCCTGATATAAGCCTCCAAAGTCTATGACGATACTATCTCCGGCCTGAAGTACCTTCTCTCCAGCAGTATAGTGAGGCAGAGCACTGTTTGGCCCTGAACCTATTATGGTATCAAAGGATGGACCGGAGAGCCCCTGATTTTTCATTTCTGCTTCCAGCAGCTCCTTGACAGCAGTCTCCTTCATCCCTGCCTTGATCTTAGGGATCACAAGCCCAAGTGCTTTTTCTGCCAGCCTTGAAGCCTCCCGCATTTTCTCAGCCTCATCTGCAGCCTTGTATTTCCTTAACTCGCCAACCATGCCTGAAGCCTTTATAAACTTTGATCCGCTAAAGGCCGCATGTATTTTTTCAAAGGCATTGAACCACATGGTATCTTCAATGGCTATGACACTGTCGTTATATCCTTTTTCCCTGCAAATGGAGTCCAATATATCCTTTGGATCCTGTGAATCATCCCAAGTAATGATATTGTCAAATACACCCTTTTCCTTTATTTCCTGCTCATACATTTTGGGTGCGATGAAAACCACCTCTCCCTTTTCATCAAGTATGGACACCAGCAGTCTTTCTCCAGGGAAAGTATTAAAGCCTGTAGTGTAAAGCATGTTCATGGATGGACTGAGTACTATTGCCTTTACACTGCTCTTGGTCATCAGCTCTGTTATCCTTGATTTTCTTGAGGCATAGCTTGCTGCTTTGTCAGCGTTGTTCATTTGTATTTTCCCCCTTCCTAATAGTGTAAACCATAATTATTATAGCATATATTTACAATTGTTTACTCCAAAAATATTTCTATGAGGCTATAAATCGCTGTCAGTAAGAGCTTTCTTCTTTGTGAGTTTTATATAGTAACATTCTTTTTCCATGAACATATTATAAAAATATATGTGCTTTGGGGCATACAACATAATATCATTCAGGAGGGTAACAGAGTATGAATCTTGGTATTGACGGAAGAGTGATAACCTGGCATATCGGCTCCGGTTTGGCCACATATACCAATAACCTGTTGGAGCATCTGAACAGGCTTCAGCAATTGAAGAATATCTTTCTTTTCTATCCCTATAAGGATAGGACAGATTGTTTTGACATCAATGAAATCCCCAGGAGCCTGCTTGTTGGAGAGCGGAGACTTGATTTCTGGCGCAATGTGTATGAACTGAAATGGGACACCAGCTATCCAATAGATATCTTCCACAATACCGTCAACGGTATAGGGCTTCCTACCGATGTCAAAGGTAAAAAGGTAATTACCCTTCACGACCTGATTCCCTATATAATGCCGGAGACTGTTGATAGGCCCCATCTCAATTATACTCTCAAGCATACTCCTTATATAATCGAAGAGGTGTCCCATATCATTACTGTCTCGCACTATTCAAAATCCGACATACAAAAATACTTCGGAGTCGAAGATGAAAGGATAACTGTGACTCACCTGGCAGCCGACCCCATTTTCAAACCCTTGAACAGAGAAAATGCAAAGAGGGTAATTTTCAACAAGTATGGGGTGGACAAAAAATTCATACTTTATCTGGGAGGCTTCAGCCAGAGGAAAAATATAGCTCGATTGATTAAAGCCTTTAAAAAGGTTATACTGGAAAAAGAGGAAGTAATTAACCTATTGATACTTGGAGAGCATTCCAGATCCTATAAGGCACTCTGGAAGCTTACTGAAGAGCTGGAGCTGTGCGATTACGTGAAATTCCTGAATTTTGTTCCCACAGCCGATCTTCCGTATTTCTATAATGGTGCAGAGGTGTTTGTATACCCTTCATTATATGAAGGCTTCGGTCTGCCACCGTTGGAAGCGATGCAATGCGGTACTCCCGTCGTCACCTCCAATGTTTCATCTATCCCTGAGATAGTAGGAAACGCCTGTCTGCTTGCTGACCCTTATTCCGTAGACAGTATTGCGGCTTCCATACTCAAGCTTCTCACAGATACTGATGAATGGCATCGATACAGTCTTATGGGTGTAGAGAAATCAAAGGAATACTCCTGGCAGAAAACTGCCCTGGAGACCCTTGAAGTATATAAGAAGTGCATTGAAGTTTGATTCTCTCCCACGTACATTATTCGGAGTTATACCAAGGAGGAGTAAGTACTATGGAAACAAAATCTATTAAAGCGTTTTCATTATGCAACGAAATAAGTCTGGACAAAATCTCTTCCCATTTTGGAATTAACAAGAAATACAAATGGGAGGACTTCCTTACCTTAAGAGAAGAAAACCTAAAGGGCGTACTGGCTGTACCCGAAGGAAAAACAGCAGTCATTTTCCCTTTTGGCAGTATAGTCTTTGTTAATATGGAGCATCATGAAATAGTTGATTTGGTTGGTTATCTGAAGAAAATCGAGTATAACCTGAAGAATGCCGAGTACAGATACAGCGAAGGCTATTTGCTTGAAATTGGCTCCGAAGCCCAGTCAGTAGGTTTTAACAGCATGTCGGTCACTGACTTTCAGAACTATCATATGGACATTCTTGCAACGGTATTGTCAAAATCTGTAGCATTAGAAAAGGTCGAAGCCGATCTCAGCAAGCTGCTGGATGAATTTGAGCATGTTGTAGAGTATCTTGCGCAAGGCGTTCTCAATATCAGCGATGAGAAGATCGCTAATATGTCTGCCAGGATACTGGGCTTCAAATTTGATACGATATCTTATATAATGCTTCTGGATAAGCCGGATATTACCTGGGAAAGCCAGGAGGCTGAAATCCTTTACAATCAGCTTTCTCAATTCTATGAGCTGAGAGATCGGTATGACAAGATCCAGGCAAAGACAGAGACCCTGATGGATATAATACAGGTATTGGGAGCATTGACACAGGAGAAGAGAGGCACTAAGCTTGAATGGCTCGTTATAATACTTATTGGCTTTGAAATCCTACTTACACTTGTGGAATTTATATTCTTGAAATAAAAAAACACCCTGCCGTGATATACACTGCAGGGTGTCCTACATTTCTAGTAATTAAATGCCGCCACCTCAAAGTATGCTCTGGGATGCTTGCAGGTCGGACAGATTTCCGGAGCATCCGGTCCTACATGAATATATCCACAGTTCCTGCATCTCCAAGTAGTTTCCGTGTCCTTTTCAAATACCTTGTTTTCTTTAACATTCTTGAGCAATGCCAGGTATCTTTCCTCATGCTCCTTCTCTACTTCCGCAACCTTGCAGAAGAAATCTGCTATAGCCTGAAAGCCTTCTTCCCTGGCTATCTTCTCAAATTCCTTATACATGGAAGTCCATTCATAATTCTCACCGGCTGCAGCATGTTCGAGGTTTTCAGCTGTATTGCCTATACCTCCCAGGAATTTAAAAATCAGCTTTGCATGCTCTTTTTCATTATCAGCGGTTTCCTGGAAAATTGCCGCAATTTGCTCATAGCCTTCCTTCTTTGCTGTGCTGGCGAAATATGTATACTTGTTTCTAGCCTGTGACTCTCCAGCAAAGGCTTCCCATAAGTTTTTCTCAGTTTTGCTCCCTTTGAGTTCCATAAAAAATACCCCCTTTTAAGTAATAATTATAGTATTTGCAGAATTGCTTATCAAGCTGTCTTCTTGCTGATTATAAGCTCCCCTATACCGCCATACTGCTTTCTAAGGCTGTCCAGATAATAATCCAAGTCATTGTTTTCGTAGTAGCCTTTTAAAATGTTGTCCAGGCCGTTCAATGCATCCTTTACATCATTATCCTGAAGCTCTTTCCTGCTTATGGCATCATTGAATTCATCTATATCAACCACATAATACCTTCCGTCACCCTTAACTATAAAATCTATATATAGATCCTTTGCTCTCCATAATTTGCGTTCCTTGGACACACTGACCATATCCACATAATACCGGTACACCTCCGAAGGATCATATTGCAGGCCGGTGGATTGATGCAGCTTGTAAATGCCTATGTTTTCCTTGGGAAACAGGTTGTATTCCACTGATTCATGGTACTTATGGTCAACATATTTTCTATAATAATAAAGGTAGTTTTCATATACCTTTAATTCTTGAATCCTATAATCATGTCTTCTTCCATCTTTTCTGACGCTTTCGATCATTGCATCAAAATCCAGAATTGTGTGCTTCAAATTGATCCCCCCGTTCCTCCATATTTTTCTTTTTCACGCCTCGTTATTCTAAGTATATACAAAAAACCTGTCACAGGTCAACTGAATAGTTCAGTGCAAAAACTACTATACATAATTATCAAATCAACAGCAAATAATATCCATATCATATATTCAGATAATCAATATTTGTCTTATATTTACTAGTGAAATTGTACTAACACCGACATATAATTCTATAGACTATGTTAATGTTTTATGTTAATATAAAAATAAGATAAAGAATGCAGCCTGAGATGTGCGATATGCCTATATTTGAACCTACAGAACCAATACGGGAATCCGAGTACTTGACCTGATACCAGGCCTCAATCATGGTTGATCAGCAGCAGAGGAAGGTAGAAAGTCATGTCAGGATACCCACCTAGCTCATGCTAGGTGTCAAATTACAGCTTAACGGCATTTTGGGGCAACAATAAAGAAAAGCTTTGGAATTGATTCCAAAGCTTTTCTTTATACCTTCATTTCTGCAGTAGAATTCCTAACAATAAGCCTGGTGGGAATAATGATATGCTTCTTATGCCCTCCATTATCCTGTAGTTGGGATATAAGTATCTCACTGGCATTATACCCCAGGTCGTACACAAATATCTCCATGGAGGATAACGGCGGATCCATATAGCTTGCAAGGGGGGTGTCATTGAATCCAATTATGGAAACCTCCCCAGGTATGGCAAGTCCATGGGCTTTAACAGCCTTCATGGCTCCAATAGCCATCAGGTCGTCAGCTACAACAACTGCCGTAGGTCTACTTTTCTGTTCCATCAGCTTTTCTGCGGCGTTGTATCCTCCGTCTTCCACAAACTCTCCTAGACTGAGGAGCTCTTTGTCAAACTTTATTCCATAGGCATCCAAAGCCTTTTTATAGCCCTTGAACCTCTCGCCCATAAAAACATACGAAAACTCTCCTCCAATAAAGCCTATCCTTTCGTGTCCAAGCTTTATAAGGTGCTCGGTAGCATGATAGCATGCCTCCAGGTTGTCGTTGTCCACCCAGTTTACATCAGCATTATCAGAAGGCTTCCCTACGACAACAAATGGAAACCTCTTCTTGACAAGGCTATCTATGGTTTTATCACCTATCCTTGAGGTAAGAAGTATAAGCCCGTCCACCCTTTTCTCATTAACCAGGCTGCTGGTAGCCTTATATTCCTCCTCGCTGCTGTTCCCGGTCGAAAAAAGTATATTGTAGCCTCTTTTTAGAGCACTCGCACCGATTCCCCTCATGACCTCTGTAAAGAAGGGATTTACAAAGACCTGATCAGTGGAATGAGGCATTATGACTCCTATTGTCTTTGTACTCCTGCTGGCAAGGCTTCTGGCAATGGCATTGGGATAGAAATCAAGCTCCTGCATTACCTTAAGTACCTTTTCCTTTGTCTGTACACTGATTCTGGGGTTATCCGCTATCACCCTGGAAACCGTGGACGGATCGACCCCCGCCATACGGGCTACATCCTTTATGGTTATTGCCATAGCTGCATCCTCCTGTTATATATCCATTGTTTTGCCGCTTATGCTTTTTATTCTGCTTCTGAACACATATAGTAGAACCAATATTATCAGCTCTGCTGATATGAAGGATATTTCTATAACATTTCCATAATTGAATCCTGAAACTATCACATCTCCGGAATTATTGAAAATATATAATACTCCACCGGTGAAATGCTCATAATCCTGTATCCTGACTATGTTTACCTGAAGGTAATCATATATGAAGTGATATGCTGCAGGCAAATAAAGAGAGTCTGTCAATATATAAAGGTATCCCAGGATCACTCCCCCCAAGCCCACATCTATGAAATCCAGCACTTTACCGTAGGTCAGTACATGTGCGGCCATGAAGATTGCGGAGCTGACCAGCAGTGCCCACCTATTACCCAAAGTGAGCATAAGCCTTTTCTGAATGTAGCCCCTGAACACTGCTTCCTCACCAAAGCCTACCAATAAGAAAGCAAAAAAACCATATACCAGGGAGCTTTGCAGTTCAGCAGCACTATAAGCGGCTGAGCCGGTACCGTGGAACCATAGTGTTCCGGCAGCCATGGAAAGAACGATTATCAGTCCTATTTCAAAGGCGCTTCCCAGGACTCCCAGCCCCAACATGCGAAAGCTGTTTCTTGTCCATTTCAGCCCTATTACCCCTGTGTCTTCACTGTCTACATATCTCCAAAACAAATATACCAAAATGATTGCAAAAATGTTGTATGCGCAGGATAGAAACAAGAACTCCGGACTTGAAGCTGTTTTTCTGAGCATTTCATCAGTACTGAACAAAGCGCCACCGACACTGGAAAACACGACAGCAAATATGATCAATGCTATGATCGACCATATAATATTAATAATAAAATCAAGTACAAATACAGCTAATGACTTAAGGAGTGCTGAAACTACCCCTTTTACATGATTACCTTCCGCCATGCATATGCCTCCATCATTAAGTATTCCTGCCGCATCGCTGTGACAGCTCCCGAAGTCTTGTCTCGATCCCCGGAGTGATCGAGCCTTCTTCGAGCCTCCAAGCCCAGTTCTTACCGCCAATAGTATTTGGTGTATTCATCCTTGACTCACTGCCAAGGCAGAGTATATCCTGCATGGGAATTATGGCAGTATTGGCCCTGCTTCTGAAAGCGGCCTCTATTAGAGTCCAGCATATTACCTCTTCGCAGGGATTGCCGGAAATCTCAAAATAGGCTTTGAGTGCTTCAATTGTATCCGGGTCGGCTTCTCTGGTTTTTAAATACCAGCCGGCTGTTGTATCATTGTCATGGGTCCCTGTATAGACCACTGCATTTTCCTCATAGTTATGGGGAAGGAACCTTTCCTCAGAACCTCTTCCAAAGGTAAACTGCAGTATCTTCATACCGGGGAAGTCAAATTCATTCTTAAGCTCTTCGACTTCCCTGGTAATAAAGCCCAGATCCTCTGCAATAATCGGCATATAGCCCTTATACTACTTTAATGACTGAAAAAGATCTCTTCCTGGCGCTTTTACCCAACAACCGTTCTGAGCAGTCTTTTCTCCACCGGGGATCTCCCAGTAGCTTTCAAAGCCTCTGAAATGATCGATCCGTATAACATCAACCACTTTGAGCATTGAGTCGAGCCTGTCTCTCCACCATTTGAAACCATCCTTCTGCATTTCTGTCCATTTGTAGTGGGGATTGCCCCACAACTGCCCCGTTTCGCTGAAATAATCAGGGGGGACCCCGGCGATCTTTGCAGGATTTCCTGCTTCATCCAGCTCAAAAAGATATCTTTTGGACCAGGCATCGCTGCTGTCGTAGGATATGAAAATCGGCAGGTCGCCTATTATTCTTATCCCCTTTTTGTTTGCATATACCTTAAGCTCCATCCACTGCTTGAAAAATACATACTGCAGGAACTTCTGATACTCTATCTCCCCTGACAACAAGTCCTTATAGTAGTCCAATGCTTCAGCCTTCCTGAAAGCAATGTCTCTGTCCCAGAGGTTCCAAGCTATTCCGCCAAAATGCTCCTTTAAAGCCATGAACAACGCATATTCTCCAAGCCAATAGCTGTTTTTTTCAATGAAACTGCTGTAATCCTCAAAGCTTCCATCGGATCTATATCT
>CAZNMO010000110.1:0-7845 GCA_964574195.1 uncultured Clostridiaceae bacterium
TGATGGCTGCTTATCCTGTCAGTTATTTCCTGGGAAAAGCCCTCCCTGTCAACTGCCAACGCCCCACCTGCAGGTAGTGCTTTAGCATCCGCGCATTCCATTATAAGAGATCCCAACCTGCGCATTTCTTCCTTCAGCAGGCCCACAGCGTTCTCCAGCTGGTTGGAACGCAGAGAATTACTGCATACCAATTCCCCCAGCTTACTGGTATGATGTGCCGGAGTGGTGTTCACCGGTCTCATTTCATACAATCTGACCTTTATACCTCTTATGGCAAGCTGCCATGCGGCCTCACTGCCTGCAAGTCCACCACCTATTATTATCACATGGTCTTTCATGCTAATCATTCCTTTTGTCCTCTTCCTTTTTAGTAAACCCACAAGCTTCATTGGTACATTTATAGTCGATACCTTTTTTGGTATATTTCTTAACCATAAGGCTGCCGCATTCCGGGCATTTTTCCTTAACTGGCTCATCCCAGCTTACAAAGTCACACTCGGGATATTTGTTGCAGCCATAAAACTTTCTGCCCTTTTTGGTCTTTCGTACTATAAGCTCCCCCGAGCATTTAGGACAGCCTATCCCTGTACTCTCCACTATTGCCTTTGTATTTCTGCATTGCGGAAAACCGGGGCATGCCAGGAACTTCCCGAAGCGTCCCTGTTTATACACCATATTCCTGCCGCACAGCTCACATATTACATCGCTTACTTCATCCTGTATCTCTATTTTGCCGACTTTTTCTTCTGCACTGGCAAGGGTTATCGCAAAGGGCTGGTAAAACTCTCGTATTACCTGAACCCATTCCTTTTCACCCTCTTCCACCTGATCCAGCTTGCTTTCCATGTTTGCAGTGAACTCTACATCCACTATATCAGAGAAAAACTCCAACATTATTCCGGTTATCTTTTCACCCAGATCAGTAGGTACAAGGAATTTTTTTTCCCTTATGACATAGCCTCTGGCAAGTATTGTAGATATTATGGGAGCATAAGTGCTAGGCCTTCCGATACCCTTTTCCTCCAGTGTCTTTACCAGAGTTGCTTCAGTATATCTCAAGGGCGGCTCGGTAAAATGCTGTTTGTGATCCAGCTTCTTCAATTTGAGCTGTTGGCCTTCCGAAAGATTCGGGAGCGTTATGTTCCCATCCTCTTCCTTATCGTCATTTTCCTCTATATAAATACTCATAAAGCCGGGGAATTTCATTACACTTCCATTAGCTTTGAATAAATAGCCGTTAGCATGAATGTCTGCAGTCACGGTATCAAATACTGCCGCCTGCATCTGACTTGCAACAAATCTTTCCCATATCAGCTTATACAGCTTATACTGGTCTTTATCGATGGAATCCTTTATCTTCTCAGGTTCTCTATAAATTGATGAAGGCCTTATTGCTTCATGGGCATCCTGGACCTTCTTGCCGGGCTTTCCCTGTTTGACTTCTCCGCCCAGGTAGTTCTTCCCGTACTTCTCGGTTATGTACTCGGCAGCATCCTTCTTAGCGTCATCCGATACCCTTGTGGAGTCAGTCCTTATGTATGTCACAAGACCCAAGGTGCCTTCACCTTTTATATCCACACCCTCATAAAGCTGCTGCGCCACCATCATTGTCTTCTTGGTCGTAAAACCAAGCTTCTTATAGGCTTCCTGTTGAAGTGTGCTTGTAATGAAAGGATTGGGAGCATTTCTCCTCTTTTCACCCTTCTTTATCTTCCTTACTTTGCCCCTTTAAGCTCCTCTAATATCCTGTTCATCTGTTCCTCATTGGGGATCTCCAGTTTTTGATTCTCGGTGCCGTAGAACTTGGCATCGAAATTCTTTTTTGAATCAGGATCGTTGAGCTTGGCTATTAAAGACCAATATTCCTTGGGAATAAAAGCTCTTATTTCATTCTCCCTGTCACATATCAGCCTTACGGCCACAGACTGGACTCTTCCGGCGCTGAGACCCTTTTTGACTTTCTTCCAAAGCAGCGGACTGATTTTATAGCCCACCAGCCTGTCAAGCACCCTTCTTGCTTGTTGTGCGTCAATAACATTGAAATTCAGCTTCCTGGGATTTTTCATAGCATTTGTGACTGCAGTCTTGGTTATTTCGTTGAACTCGATTCGGGTCACATTCTTCAAATCAAGATTCAAAATATTCGCCAGGTGCCAGGAAATTGCCTCGCCCTCTCTGTCAGGGTCGGTAGCCAGGTATATCCTGTCACAGTTTTTTGCCTCCTTGCGGAGCTTTTCAGTGATCTCACCCTTACCCCTTATGGTAATGTATTTTGGTTGAAAATCCTTTTCTATATCAATACCAAGCTGACTTTTGGGCAGGTCTCTTATGTGCCCCATTGATGCCTCGACCTTATAGCTAGAGCTTAGAAACTTTTTTATGGTTTTTACTTTAGCAGGTGATTCAACAATTACCAAAGATGTTTTCAAACAATTCACCCCATTTTAAAAATTCAAGACATATTATAACAGACTTTTGAAAAAAATCAAATTAAATGGTAGTTTTCTCCAACCTGCTGAATCATTCCCTTTATTTCCAGCTTTGTAAGCGCAGCCATGACTTTCCCCGGCGGCAGCCCTGTATCGCAGGCTATTTCGTCCCTGCCTGCCTCCTTTTCCTGAAGCAGGCCCAATATCATGCCTTCTTCAATACATATGTCCACTACTGAAGCATTATCACCTTCAAAGCTTCTTTTTTCAACTACCTCAATATTCAAATCCAGCTCCTCCAGTATATCCTCTATGGAGCTGACGAGCTTTGCGCCATTTTTTATCAGAGTGTTGGTCCCCTTGCTATTGGGTGAGCTGATGTTCCCAGGTACTGCAAATACTTCCCGTCCCTGCTCCAGTGCAAAATCAGCAGTTATAAGAGAACCACTCTTTTCCCCTGCTTCCACTACTATGACTCCCAGTGACAAGCCGCTAATTATCCTATTTCTTGCAGGAAACTGACCAGGAAATGCAGGCGTATCATAAGTATACTCTGAAAGCATCGCTCCGCTTCTTATGATCTGACGGCTAAGTCCATAATTGGATGCAGGATAAACCTGCTTCAAGCCACAACCGCAGACAGCTATGGTCCTGCCGCCTGCCTGCAATGCACCTCTATGGGCAGCCGAGTCTATACCCAATGCCATACCACTGACTACTGTTATCCCCAGTTCTGCAAGCCTGAATGCTATCCGCTGCGCTGCCTTCAGGCCATAGTCGGATGCCTTCCGTGAGCCTACGATCCCTATGGCTTTTGCATCCTCTCGCATAAGGTTACCTTGGGTATAAATCACAGGAGGCGAGTCAAAAATATATTTCAAATTCTCTGGATATTCATTGTCATGTATAGTATAAACATTTATACCACTTTCTTTCATGGATTTCAAATATTCATCAGTATTTTCAATATTTCCGGACTGAGAAATCAACATTGCTGTTTTTTCGCCGACCACACCGGAGGATATCAATTGGTTGTAAGAGCAGTTGTACACATTTTCTGCTGAACCGAAATAACTGACAAGCTCCGTGCAGGTCTTGCTCCCTATGCCTGATAGTGACGAAAGCCATACCAAATACCTCTTGTCTCTCATAAGCTCTCCTTTACCTATACAATAATACCTCAAAATACCTGCAAAAGCAGGTTTTGGATACAAATTTGTTACATTCTTCATCTATTTGTTACATTGTTATAACAACTTTGTAACAAATATTTGTTATACTATAATCAGCAAGGATAACACAAGTAATTAATTCTTCCCCCTCCTATTTATAGCCGGTAGATTGTTTCTACCGGTTTTGACTTTTTGTCGACCATGGAATTTTACTTCATTATTAATAAGGCTTTTTCCTGGTTAACTTTTTTATGCCGTACTTGGTCAGGTAACCTACTGTTTTGCCTGTGTTTGCAATCACCTTCACTGTACCTCTGCCAATTTCGCGCAAGGTTTCTGAAGCCAGCCTGATATCCTTTTTTACCTCATCCTTTGTAATGCCTGCCTCTTCCAGGTACTGCCGTGTCACTTCAGGATCAGCCTTATCCAGTACTTTATCCATGCAGCGCAGCATTACCAACAGATTGTCCAATTGTCCCGCCACAGGTATTATCCCTGGTATCAGGTCTATGGGCGACAAGCTGTAGGCTATACCCACGGAAAGAGTCAGCTTATGCCGCCTGCTTATACTACTGCTTTTATAAAGCTTGAAAAGCAGCTTGCTGTAAGCCGGTAGCTTCTCTATGACAGAAAATATGTCCTTCTTTCCAGTATCCATTCTTATTGCTCCTTCTACTCCTACAGTGTATACTTCCTATCGAGGCTTCTGTGCTGTATAGCCTCTGCTATGTGATCCAGTCTTATACTTTCACTGTTTTCCAAGTCTGCTATTGTCCTTGCTACCTTCAATATCCTTGTATATGCTCTAGCACTCAGGTTGTATCTGTCAAAGGCATTCCTCAGTAGCTCCTTCTCCTTTTTTCCGATACTGCAGTACGCTGCCATTTGTTTCGGCTTCAGCTGAGAATTGAAGAAAAACCCTTCCTTTTCGTATCTTTCCAGTTGCAGCTTCCTTGCCCGGTTTATTCTTTTCTTTATACTGGATGAACACTCACTTTTTGTGTTTCCTGACATTTCATCAAACTTTACTGAGGGCACCTCGATATGGAGGTCTATCCTATCCATCAGAGGTCCCGATATCTTACTCAAATAGTTTTTTATCTGTATGGGATTGCAGGTACAGCGTCCTGATTCATCTCCATAATAGCCGCACGGGCATGGGTGCGTTAGCAAAATGCAGAACAATTAATATAGAATTAACTTTGACGGATGAAACCGATATTGAAAATCTACCGAAAGATACAATTTTAGAGAGGATCATATATATAATGAAGAAACTCCGATTGAATAGTAATGATTTTGCATCAAAATGTGGGATTTCATCCGGTGCTATCCAACAGTGGAAAAGTAATAAACGTATACCTCATTATTCCACTATTAAGAAGATATCAAATGCTACCGGTTACTCCATGGAATTCATTATGAGCGCTGATAATCTTCCTGAAAATACACTTGCTCAGGTCATCTACAAGTATCGAATCCTAGCTGGACTCACACAACATGATCTTGCTGAGTTAAGCGGAGTTGCACCACCAACTATACAAGACTATGAATCTGGGAGGATTGCTGGTAATAATAAAGAAACAATATCAAGAATCCTTAGTGTCCTCAACTACCAGAATAAATAGAAAGTTAATGGATGTAGTTAAAGTGTAACTCGAAAGCTACCCTTTTGAGCTCTTATACTATTACTTCTGCTCTATTTCGATACTACAAATAAGCTGCAGATAGAATCCTGTCCGTTTTGAAATATCGTACTTGTTTTCTTAAATAGCAATAAGCTTTTATTCTGTCGTCTTGTATTTCCAGAACCTTAATGTTCCTTTCACTTATTCCGGTACCCCCTGAGTATATGATTGTGATTATCGAATTACGCTCCAGAGATGCTCTCAAGATATGCTCTATCACATTATCACCTTCATATAGATTTAAGATAGATATTATATTCATGATTATTAATCACTTACCTAATTTATGTACATATACCATCGACAGCTGTCACTATTAAATGTTAACTTGAAAGGTATTGCCTGTCCGTCCCTTGCAGCCTCACACCAAAAGGAGTATGTGGTACTTCTCAATCCATTCATCGAGTGCTCAGAAGCTTGCTTATCTCGCTTCAGTATCCTCGTTATCTTTACTTTATGCAATCCTTCTTTGTCCTCATACTCTGCCCTGAAAGGCTCTATGCCCTTGTCTGACATCACTGTCATAACGAATACTGGTATTTTTTCCACTTTGAATCACTCCCTGTAGAAATAATATACCAAAAGCGGGAGATATATGCAAACATATGTTCGTATCAAAATAAAATAGTGGGTTTTCACCCACTACTATTTCCATAAGTCTTCAGCAAGCTTCTTTATCTTGCCTTCTCTTTCCCTTGTAGTAACATCATCTATAGTTACTTTTGAACCTTCTATTATGATAGTATCGCCTTCTTTAGCCCCTTTTGGAATCATCACCTTATCAATATTTACCATGGCTCTTTCTTCAGTTTCACATATAGCGAAAGTGCCTTCAAATCTATCAATTATGTAACGCATTTTTAACACTCCTTTATTTTAACGGGGTGGTCCGCAAACACTGCAAGGGGTATATCCACTGCTTTTTGCATTCTTGAGGCTTATTGGTATCATGCTCTTGCTTAAATATCTGCATCCTGAATTATGGTATTTGGCTCCAGTCTTCGTAATATAAACAGTTACTTCTTTCTGTTCAGTTGTCGGCGGCGATTTATTAATTGTACCATTTCCAGGGAGAGTTGGTGGTTTGCATACACTGCAAGCAGTATAGCCTTGAGAAACAGCATCATTAATATCGATCTCAATTTTTGATTGACTTAGGTACCTGCACTCATCCGAATGATACTTACTTCCAGTTTTTGTGATATATACTTTATCACTAATATTCGTACCAGTACTTATTGTGCTTGTCGGAGGAGCATGCGGCTTTATTGATGATGCTTGCTTATCAATATTAACTGTATTTCCATCACTCTTAGCTATGATTGTTCCGACTTCATCTGTTCTATAGACTTGAATATTATTATCAATCAAGCTCTGAAGTGTTTCTGTAGTTGGATGCCCATATGTATTACCTTGCCCTACAGAGATTATCGCATGTTTAGGGACTACAGCCTTTAAGAAAGCGTCTGATGTTGAGCTAGAGCTGCCATGGTGTCCAACCTTGAGTACGTCTGCTTTAATATCATAACCAGCCTTCAGAATTTCTGCCTCGGAAGCTGCTTCTGCATCTCCTGTAAAAAGGAATGAGCTTTTTTTATATGTAACCTTTAATACTATAGAATAGTTATTCAGGTCCTCATATGTGGTATTGTTGGGTGCTAATATTGTCACATCCAAATCAGTATCTATTGTTAACTTGCTCCCTGGTACCGGAGTATTAATCTTAAGGCCCTTGTCCTTTATTGCCTGCAGCACATCCATGAATGTGACTGTGTTTGTTGTTACTTTGGGCATATATATACTATTCACAGGGAAATTCCTTATAATATCATCCATGCTACCGATGTGATCTTCATGGGGATGTGTTCCGAGCAAGACATCGATAGTACTTACTCCCTTTGATTTAAGATATGTATTAATAGCCTGACTATCTTCATTGTTGCCAGCATCAATAAGCATATTCTTGCCATTTGGAGTTTGAATCAGTATTGAATCGGCTTGCCCAACATCTATGTAATGAACTACCAAATTCTTAACAGTCTGCTGCCCGGTTGTGGGCTCCATCATTGCCCCAATATTAAAAAGCAAGCCAATTATTAATGTGATAACTATTAGCACCCTAATTTTTTTATTCATTTAATACCACCTCACTACCATTATAATACAGAATACTAAAAGATATATTGAAATAATCAGATGCTACAAAAACGGTTGTTGCTGCCATCTATTTGTAATATCTCAATTCTTCTCTACACACCTTACATATATTTTTCCCTTTATGCAAACTTATCTCTCCAGCCTCAGCGCAGAAGATACAAGACGGCGCATATTTCTTAAGTATTATACTCTCACCTTCTATGAATATTTCTAGTGAATCATCGTGTTCAATATACTTTGTCCTTCTCAGTTCTATAGGTATAACCACTCTCCCAAGTTCATCTACTCGTCTTACAATCCCAAGCGATTTCATACATTGACCTCCTAACACTTATTTCCATAACATATTAATATTACAGTTTTTAGGATATATTGTCAATTATTGTTATATGAAAGAAC
>CAZNMO010000110.1:7855-15502 GCA_964574195.1 uncultured Clostridiaceae bacterium
GGTAGCCCGAAGGCTACCCCCTGCTGTTGTATATCTTCTCTATAAGCGTCGGTAAATACTGCATGACTTCCAGATCACCAAGATTTCCATCGGCCTTTGCTGCTGCCACTGCTGTATTGATTGCTTTCTCCCATGCTGTGGGATCACTTGCCACCTTCTTCAGAATATCTTTCCAATCCAAAACTCTCACCTCCCACCATGACGGCCGCCGGCCTTCCCGGAGCTGCGAATATGTCAAGCCCTCGGTATATTCATAGTGTGGCCTATCAACAATGCTTTTCCAATCAACTCCACAAACGGCTCCCAGCTTTCTGCCTTCCTCTGCAATAATCCTAAACGCATTCAATATCGATGGATTTGATGTATCCCATGAAGGGTTGTCCTTGCCATTGTTTGGTATCGAATCAGGAACCATATCGTAAGCAAGGCCAAATCCATGAGCTCCGATCAATTTTGTATTAGTAACAATAGAGCCTGGTTTGGTTCTTCCCTGTGCATACAAACTCTCCTGATACTCTGCATCCCTAAGTGTAGAAGTTACTACTACATCAATCCCACGCCTTTCGCATGCTGCTATATGCTTGTTGCAGTAATCCTGGACCACCGGATGAAGATCCTCAATTTTATGGCTGTTAATCATCTGAGGTCACCGCCTATAGCCTGTATGACTCATCGAGGACCCCATTATCCATATAATCCCCCAGCTTGTTATACAGCCACTTCACTATCTTTCGGATATTATCCTCGCCTAGGAATAATCTCCAGGCCAAAGGTAGCTTCTCCAGCATGAGCTTGACCACATACTCCTCCTGCTGAGCCCCATTCTTCAGGATCTGATCTTTAGCATACCTCTTTGCCTGAGCAATACTGGCATAGATCATTTTTCTTCCCTTCTCACGCTCCATTAGGAAGTATAGAACTGCTGAAACTCCCAACATAATAATGAATCTCCACTCCAAGAGAATTGATATAATGTTTTTCATGTTTCATCCTCACTTTCTTATTTCCGATGGCAAGTCTTTTAATCTCTCTACAAGCTCAGTAACCGTGCCATTGCCACCTAAAGCATGATACTGAGTGTATAATGCTGTGATGTTTTCTAAGGCATATATGGGGCAGAACTCTTTCTCCTGATAATGATTGTAGCTTTGGATGATTCTATCTCGCAGCAGGGCCTGTATGCCCAGCTTTATAGCATCCTGTTCTCTTACTTTGCAGGCTATTCTCCTGTAGGCTATAGTTAGCCCTAAGCTTATCAACCCGAATAATGCCTCAACCCAATATCTAAATACCCATTCTGGCATCACCTCACCCGCCCTTTCTGTCAAATAAAATAGCACCTTCTTAGGTGCTGATGTGCCATATAAGTGTCCTTCAAATTAATACACGCTCCACCAAATATGGTATAATTTTCATCATAGAAAGGAGGTGTACTTTATGAGCGAATTCAAAATCATCTTAACAGCCCAGATTATTCTAGAAAACCTTTACAACTATGCTCAAGAAACTGAATCTTTTGATTTTGTCATAACTCAAAATGACTTAATCTCAGGTATTTCCAAGATAAGTAATGGTCAAATATCATTATGCCTGCAGTATTTAAATCGAAGTAAACTAATTAACTCTCAACTAATGAAAGACGATATAAGAAGGATTGAATTATCATCGAGAGCAATTGAAGTTATCGAGAACAACCATTTGTAGGCAACTTTGTGTCAGCTATTATTTGAACTTTTGTCGGCTTAATTGTATGCATAATCTCCGAATCTACCTTGACTGCTACTACACCCTCAAGGTATTGGTTATTGTACTTTACTATTAAGCCCTCATCCTTTTTATACTCGATTTCATACATTTTGTTTTATCACCTCATTTTTTTCTTTCCTCAGTACTATCAAGTGTTACATCGCATAAGTGTACAATTATGTAGGAATCTGTGGAGTAACGACGATCATATCTGCTTCTTCCTGAGTGATGTAGCCTTTTGTAATATAGGACTGCACCTTGGCAGCATCGATCTTCCTCATTACCCACATGTTCAGTATAAAGTTGTACATTTCATTTCCTCCTTTTATATAATTATTAAAAGAGCTTCTTCAATAGCTGCAAGCCTTTCCTCTGTTGTCGGAGCATTAATGGCAGGTTGTATTTGCTTGACGGCGTAGTTTACAACTATACTGTCTGTGTTTATGGTATATCCTGCATGCTCCAGGTATTCGGCTTCCGGATCATATTCAGGTGGGTTATCCTCTAGAGGTAGCCAGCCTTCCTTCTGTAGCGTTGGTTCTTCGGGATTCTCCGACATATACGGCAGCTTGTCGTATCCCGATACACTACGGCCTTCGAAGCCTGCCAGGGTCAGTACGCCCGTGGTCGGTAGGCCCAGCTGTGTTACTTGTCCGTCTTTTACTCTTGCATAATTCATACTAAACCTCCTTATAGAGTATATTCTGTCATGGGCGGTGTGAAATCAGTAAGCCACATTGCTTTCCCTTTGACAAATCTAAATTCGTCCAAATAAAGGACAATCGTTCCGTTATATTCATCGTTTATTCTCCCCAACCTAAACGCTGAAGTTTCTACATTTATGGTCAGCCCTGTCATATCTATTTGCGCCTGTACTACCCCGTCTTTATATAATTTAATGATATTATCGGGTGTTCTTACTATAGCAAAATGTGTCCAAGTTGAACCAGCATATGCGTTACTCACCAGCTGATACATGGTTGTACCGCAGTAGATTCGGACATTTAATTTAGCACTAGAAAGAAACATTTGCAATACAGGTGTACTTAAACTGTTTGATTGTTGCCCACCAACTAATCCCATTCCGCTAATGCCAGCAAAAATCCAAAAGTCCATGGTGAAAGGCTTATTCCAATCAAAATCTGTAACGTCATAGGTCGTTATAAAATTCGAGGAGTTGAAGAGAGCTGCCGCAGCTCCGAATTTTATCCGCGTTGTGCTAATAGGTGTCCCTGCTACGTACCATACTTTCCCTGTATCATCACCCACAATATTGCTTCCGTTGGTTCCATTAAAGTGCAATAAACTAATAACTTTCCCCGACGACTTTCGAGCGGTCATCCTCATTCTATCAGCTAACATATTCCCACCACCCTACGCAGAGAATGGGCCAATGCAAGCTGCCCTATATGCCGTTCCACCGTTTAACGACGTCAATACAACGCCGTATGTCTTATTAGGTTCGGACATATCGGGTATTTCGTCGCCAGGCCATTTTACACCAGCGCCGAAAGTCTTAGCGTATACTGTCGCCCCATTGGTTATCCATATTGTCACGGAGCCGCCTATGCCATTCGCGGGTGCATTTGTAAGGCCTATTGTTATTGCCCCTGTCGGTGTCACAGCGAATACGTTACCAGTTGTAATATCAAAAGTACATGTACCAGTTGTGGCGGGCGTTATGCCCACAGATTCCGCGTAGTCTTCAAGGCGCGCTCTAGTCAATTTCTGGTCTGACATGTTTAAAGTGCCTGCCATTGTGCCACCGGTGGTCAGTAAACAACTCAACAAAGTTCTCACTTCGGCCAGGGTCTTTTTCCCCCATGTGCCTGCAGCTGTTGCTACTAAAAAATCATTTGCTGCTGTTGCAAGGCTCTTGTCTATTTTCCCGGCTAGAGCGTTTGTCATGGTAGTCGCAAAATTCGGATCATCGCCAAGTGCTGCAGCTAATTCATTTAATGTGTCCAATGCTCCGGGTGCTGCTGCAACCAACGCGTCTAAAGCAGCCTTTAGGCCTGCCGCTGTTATCGCTCTTGTTGTATCCGTGCCTGCGGTCGCTTCAGCGATCGTCGCCATCTCCACTATGCCAGCCTTTGTTTCTGTGGCTGCATCGATGCTTAAAAGTGTCTTAATTTCAGCCAAAGATTTTTTCACTGCAGAACCAGCTCCTGCTCCGATTATGAAATCATTCGCGGCGGTAAAAAGAGCAAGTGCTAATTTCTTATCTAATTCCACTTTTGCCCCTGCAGGTGTTACGGCCTTGCTGCTATCTATGCCCGCAGTTACTTCTGCATTAGTAGCAAGTTGTATATGCCCTTTTGTTGCTGTAGATGCATTGACTCCAGCGTGTGTATCTACCTTAGCCTGCGCTCCTGCCGGTGTCTCATGCCCGCCGTGAGGAGCTACAGCATCAATATGTGTCTTAGCAGCAGACAATGAAATATCCGGTATTATCCTCCAGCTGCTCTTGCCGGTAATGGCTTTAACCATGTTCCCAAGCCAAGAGAGCAGTATCTTGATTGATAAGCCCGTATTTCCTGTGGGAACCAGCGAATCATCTATTGTCATATCCCCTATGGCAGAATCGATTTTTTCATTGTCACTAGCAAAATCTTCTCTCTTTGGATATTCATTGCCCTGCCACTGGTTTAGTCCAAGGTCTGGTGTTTTATTTAAACTCGGCATATTATATCACCTCTCTGTATGCTTCAAATTCATCCCAGGTAAGGTTAAGCGCATCCCACTGGTTCCAAGTCTTGTTGTAAGAATCGTGTTCGCTCCATGTCATGTAAGTAAATATGAACTCAAAGGCTAAGTGCCCCGGCTTAAGCTTTTCAACAATAGCCTGCAGATCTGTAATATTGGACGGTATCCCTCGAGCATCAATGAATTTTATCTGGAACCTATACTGCGAAAAAAGTTCTATTATTTCCACTTCATATCCATACGCCTGTATTGCAAGTTTCAGTAGCTCAGGCCTTATCCCCTGGCTACCTATTTCTTTAGCCATCACATTTGTCTTGCGCTCTTCAAGACTTGTATTAATTGGGCTTATTTTGTATTGCTGCTCATACCAGCTGATTCCCTCTTCTGAGGCAGTTTGTACAAATGCCTGTTCCAGTAAATAACCATTCGAGGCTTCTACTGCGTCAAGCTGGTTTGAGTGCATCTTTATGTCAGCGTTGTGAAGTTCTGCATCTTCGTTATATAGCCGCAAAGGTTCTAACTGGTCTTTTATAATATCGTAGTTATTCATTACATTCACCTCAGCTAAATGTGATATTGCCTACCACAGCCAGATCCGTCGGGTTAAGAACTACATTTGCTACTGGAGATGTTACATCATAATCATATACCCCTTCAGAATCATGAATAGCATTTCGGAGGTCGCTAAGAAGCACCTTGCCACCGATCTTAACGGAGTTGATACATTTCTGAATATTTTCGATTATTTTTTCACTGATATCATTTAATTGATATCCTTCTTTGGGTTCTATTGTGGCAGTTACGTTTACGGCCACAGGTGTTGGAGCAATTACTCTTGGATCACAACCAACCTGTCTTTTTGAGTTAATATAAGCTTGAACCTCATCAATCAAGGCTTGTGAAGGAACTCCGTTTGCTCCGGCTATAACAATGTCAATAGTCCCGTTCCCCCGGTTTAGTGACAGCGCCTTAGCGGAAGTAACACCAGGGACTTCCAATGCCCATTTTTCATAGTCAGTTTCATTGCCGCCGTTTTCCGGATTAGCGCAGTAATCGAGGAACCTCGCTCTGAATACTTCAAGGTCCTCAATGTCAGCTCCATCTAAAAATGCTTCAGGATTTATTACATAATCGAAGCCGTCCGGAGGTACAATCATTTCAGTTATAGAGTTTGCAGCTACATTACCGCTGCTGCCGGCGTATACCGCAGCTGCAGGCACGTCAATATATAACTGTCCGGCGCTCAGTGTTATAGCTTTAGTAGGTGCAAATAGCACCTTATTACCGTCTCTATCTGGCTTTGTAGAGCATTCATTTTCAGGGGCAACTATCCTATCAACTACATCTGCCACATACCTGCTAAACCGGAGGATTCCCTGAGACTTATTTGATTCTTTCCTGAATACACCCTTCCTTGCTGCATGCATCTCCAGATATGGACTATCTGCTGTTTGCGGGAACATCTGCTTTAAAATCCACTTTTGATTGTAGTATAATCCGTTTATTAGGGACGCATATACCTTTGCTTTTATGGCAATATCGGATGCATCTGAAATATTGGCATTGTTAATCTCACTAGCAAAATCAGCCAGCATCTCAGCGATTATTTGCTCATGAGTTTTACTGATCATACTTTCACCTCCACTATCAACGGGTTCCCAGCGCTGTCTTCTGCTTCAACCGCTATAAAAAGCTCTTTATTGTCAACTCTATTCACTATCACATCTTTGACAATGATATCTGTCTCTGGGAGTAGAGCATCAATAACATACTGTTTTGCTTTCTCAGGTATCTTTGACCACTTCTCTTGATACAATTTATAGAGCTCACTGCCTAAATTCTCATCATATAAAAAGCTGCCCTTTCTCACGGACAGCCTGATATATATCCTCTGCTTCTTCTCTTCAACGCCTTCAACCCTTTCAATATGGCCGGAAGGTGATAATGTGTAATCTCCATCAATTAATTTATAATCCAAAATATACACCTACTTTACAGTGTAATAGGTTTGCCGGCTGAAGCTATCTGCACCCTATCATTTATCATTACAGTACCATCATTTTTCAAATGGATTTTAGCCCCTCCAGAAGAATACAAGAGTAATTCCCCAGGTAATATCCCTTTATCCTCCATCAGAACGCCTATGGCAACTGAGTGTTTTTCCCGCCCCCAGTTCTTTATAATCTCAGCTGTAGCTCCTATTGGAGGAAGCCATATTATACCGTAAGGAGCTATTAATTTCGCTTCTCTTGTTTCCCCAAGCCCCTCAACATTCACCCTGTTTTTATATGCCGAGGTGACATCTGAAAGCACAGAATTATTTATCACAACTTTACTAGCTTCCTTCTTTATTGTATTTATCACTATAGCCCCTCCCAGATCGGCCGTAACCTAACAACAGTAATGCTCCCTCTATCACGGCTCTTTATTTGCCTTACTCCGACAATAAAAAAAATCCCATCAATCTTATTAACGGGATCTATTACTTTTGCTGTTATGTTTATTCCAATGCTCAAGTTACCTTTTACTTCAATCACTATCTCATAGCTGCCTCTTTTGCTCTCCTTAATCTCATCAGCTGCCTTTTTTTCTGCTTCTGAGTAATTTTCTGATTCTGGATCCTCGATTATTCTTCGGCGCTTGAAACCTTTGTTTATTAATGCATCATCCTTCTTCTTTGCAGTAAATGTCTTTTCCCCGTGGGCTCTTACCCATACCTCCGACTTTAATCTGGCACAACTCTTTACAAGCTCACACGATTCCATAGGTATTTCACCGGATACCGCATTAGAAAAAGTATGCGAAGGCGCCGCATTGTAATTCAATTCCCTGGCTACGATTGTGCTATCAGGCATTACCCATAGCCATAAGCCTAGCTTCTTAGCTTCTTTGAAGAGCAGGTCCCACTCACTATCGCCGATATCAACTACAACTTTCTTAATCGCCTTGGTCTTTGCAATATCAAGCTTGGTAAAACCATACGGTGTAGCTATCTTTTTTACTAACTCTTCAAATGTAAGATTATAATATGTCTGAGGAACAGCATCATTATCAATCAGCAGCAGGGCCATATCTCTTCCATCGAGTGTTATAAAACTGCCGCCACTGTCCCATTTCCCGCGGTAATCATCAACCATGCCTTTTATTAATGTGATATCTCCCGAAACCTCTACAGTGTCATTTGTATCTATTAAA
>CAZNMO010000111.1:0-15445 GCA_964574195.1 uncultured Clostridiaceae bacterium
AATTCTGGCAACTCCGCATTCCCTCAATGCCATTTCCATCGTTTCCGGTATCCCAAGGCCTATCCCAGAGGGAGTTTTTGTTACATAATGGGACAGGAACCTGGCAAGAGGCCTTGCTTTTATCTCAGCCATGGGATATGCCCTTCCCTGTGTTATTGCCACCGCTTTCTCACTGATAAAAACTATATCCTTTTCATTGACTGTTTCCTGAGCGTATTTTTTTACCACATCAGCTATATCGTCATCCTTGGTTATTACATGAGTTTTTACCGGTATTCTCAAGTACTTTTTGCCATTGTATTCGATCACTGGCTGTTTTACTTTCTTTGTACTCTTAATCTCGGTCATTTGTTTCTCCTCCATTTGCTTTTGTATTATTCATTAAGTGGAATCTATCCAGATTCGGCAATAATTATTCAGCTAATCCGGCCTATTTCCGATCAACCGCTCCGCTTCCTTCAAGGCTTGCTCAGGACTTATGCTCCCTTGCACCGCTTCCCTTATCTTGGTCTGGAGTATCAGGTCGATCTCGTTCCAGTTCTGCACCTTTGGCAGGTGCTCTGCAAAATATAAGCTCTGCTGTATAGTATACATCTCTTTGTCATTTTCGTATAGATGTTTCCCCGATTTTCTGACAGGGAAAAACCCAAAATCAAGCAATTCTTCCTGTGCCTCGCCAGAGGTCAGAAACCTTATAAGTTCAGCACATACCTCCAGTTTTCCCTCATCCTTCTGCTTGAATATTGCATAGGAGCAGGTAGTGGGGCTTATGGACAGCGGAACATCCGCACTACCGGTGGGGTACCTGGCTACTGTGAAGTTTACACCGCCGCCGGCTTGAGAATTTCGCAGCAGGGGTACTGCCCAGGAGCTGCCTATGTATACTGCGGATTGCCCCTGCAGGAAGGTGGACCAAGCCTGGTTCTCATTCATTGTTCCGAAGCCGGGATGTGTTACCTTGTACTTATGCTTGAGGTCACAAAGCTTTGTCAGCCCGGACAAAGCCTCCGGTGTATTGAAAGTATATCTGCCTGTCTCTTCATCCACGATCTGGGCCCCGTCGCTCATAAGCAGTCCGAAGGTATTATAATAGCCCGGTTCTATGAAGGAATTGAACCCAAACACATCAGGTCCGCCTCTGCCGTCGGTGTCATAGGTAAGCTGCTTCAACACCTCAATAAATTGCTCATAGGTCCATTCCCCATTCTCTGGAGGGCTTATATTCCTTTCACTGAACCTGTCTGTATTCAGGAGCATTGCATAGCCTGTCATCATCCACGGCATTCCATAGAGCCTTCCTTTATACATTGCCGTATCCAATACACTTCCTATGAGATCCAGCCTATCTTCAGTGGTGATGAACCTATCCAGCTCCTCAAGATAACCGCCTGCCTGGTAAAAAAAATCACTGCCCACCGGCGCGATGTCAGGATAAGCACCGGTTTTCGCCGCCGCTTTCAGAAAGCTTGGCCCCTCCTGCCAGTCCAGCTGCTTCAGCTCGATGTACACTCCCGGATTGTTCTTCTCAAACTGCCTGATTTTGCCCCTTATCCAGCTGAAGCGTGTTCCGTTTCTGATATCCAGCCTTGGATAATCCCAAAGAGTAATGACTCCAGTCCACTCCGTTTTCTTATGTTCAGGCTGGAGGCTCTTTTTATAGCTCTCCTTCATGTTCTCCAGTATGGCAGGGCCTGTAAATATGTAAACGACCAGAATAGCGCACAAAAAAAGAGTAAAGGCTCTTTTCAGGATCATTTGTATCCCTCCAAATTGACTTTTACTCTATATATATTCGGATCATATTCTATTATTACGGCAATTGGCTATGTGCTTATACCCGGTGTTACATGCCGACCTGCCTGCCGTTTCTGTTCAGGTAATCAATAAGCTTCTGAGGATCGGTATTGATAACAAGCTCTTCAGGCATGCCGACCTCCCGGAAAATCTCCTCTACCTTGTTGAACTTGCCAACGTCGTAACATATGTGGCAATCACTTCCTGCTGTGAGTACTGCGCCCTTCTCCCTGGCCTTGGCTGCTATCCTCCTGCAGTTTTCCTCGCTTCCTCTGCGGCTCCCAATAAAGGAGCTGTTGTTGATCTCCAGCAGCTTCCCGGTTTCATAAGCGCACTGCACCAGCCTGTCTATATCCACAGGATAATAAGGGTTCCCCGGATGTGCAATAATGTCCACATATGGATTGTTCATTGCTGCGATCAGCGACCCGGTATTCTCTTCAACACTCCCGGGTGCTATACATACATCATGAAAGGATGCTATCACTATATCCAGCCGTTGAAGATAGCTATCAGGCAGATCTAGCCTGCCCTTAAAGTCCATTATATTGGCCTCCACTCCCTTTAAGACCCTTACGCCCTTTATATAGTCAGGTATTACACGCTGGTTGCCTATATGAAATATATGCGGGCCTCCGGGCATTGCAGGCCCATGATCGGTCATGGCAATCAGCTTAAGGCCTTTCTGGGCTGCCGTCTCGGCTATTTCCCCTATAGTACTGTATGCATGCCCGCTGGATATGGTATGACAGTGTGTATCTAACAGGAATTCCAACAAAACACCTTCTTATTTTTCTTCGTCTTTTTCCACTGTATATGAAGGACCGGGGCCATATTCCTTGCTGCCGCCTGCAGGCTCATCAGGAATTATAAGTGCTGCAGCCACGTATGCAAATACTCCCGGGAAAATCCCTGTGGCAATAGTCAGCGCGACCCAAATCAATCTTATTATGGTAACATCAATGTTAAAATAATCTTCAAGGCCTCCACATACACCTGCTATCGTCTTTACTGTTCTCGACTTATATAATTTTTTATACATCTTTCTACCTCCTGGCTTTAATATTATCGCATTCCTCATAAAAAGGAGCATCATATTTTTTTCTTTCATAACATAATACGGAGTATTTTTAAAAAAGTCTTATGAATTAAAAAAATTATATACCACTTCTGCAATTTTTATATTCATACCCTCTACCTGGCTTAGTTCTTCCACAGTTGCCTTCCTAATGTTCTTTAGGCTCCCGAACTTGGCCAGCAATGCCTTTCTTCTGGCCGGGCCTATTCCTGGAATGTCATCAAGGGCGGATTTTACTGAGGTCTTGCTTCTCAGGCTCTTGTGGTAGTTGATTGCAAATCTGTGAGCTTCATCCTGTATACCTGTTATCAGCCTGAAGACTTTGGAGTTTATAGGTATCTCGATCTCCCTGCCATTGAATATCAGTCCTCTTGTTCTGTGTTTGTCATCCTTAACAATACCGCTGACCGGTATTTTTATGTTCAGCTCCTTAAGCACAGGCAGCACGGCATTTATCTGTCCCAAGCCGCCGTCCAGCATTATAAGGTCAGGAAAAACCGAGAATTTCCCAAGCTCAGGGTCTTTTTCCTGCGCCAGCAGTTCTTCCTTCTCCTTCAAACCATGGACGAGCCTTCTTTCAAGTATTTCCCTCATACTCTCATAATCATTGGCCCCTTCTACCGTTTTTATCCTGAATCTCCTGTAATTGCTGACATTGGGCTTTCCCTTTTCAAATACTATCATGGATCCTACATTTAACACCCCCTGCAGGTGTGAAATGTCGAAGGCTTCTATCCTCATGGGAGTGTCCGGCAGCTCCAGAAGCTCTCCAAGCTCCTTGCAGGCTCCTATGGTCCGCTCCTCATCATTTTTCTGCTTCTCAACAAGCAGCCGCAGTGTGTCCTCAGCATTTTTGGCTACCATCTCCACCAGCTTCTGCTTTTCACCCCGCTGCGGCACTATAAGCTTTACACGGCTTCCTCTCTTATCACTGAGCCATTGCTCAATTATTTCCCTCTCTTCGATCTCCTCCTGGAGTATGATCTCCCTCGGTATAAGGGAATCAGAAGTATAAAACTGCTTTATAAAGCTGCTGAGTATCTCCTTGGTATCACTCAGCCTAGTATCTTCGATCAGAAAATGCTCTCTTCCTATCAGCTTTCCGCCTCTGATAAAGAATACCTGTATGCAGGCTTCCCCCTGATCCAACGCCAAGGCTATCACGTCCTGGTCAACAGAAGCCGAGGATACTATCTTCTGCTTTTCAGCAATTTTGATCAATGAATTCATGTTATCTCTGATTTCTGCAGCCTTCTCAAAGTCCAAAGCTTCCGCTGCCTGGTGCATCCTGCTCTCAAGCCGTTTCAGCACTTCCTCCTGCTTGCCCTCCAGCATCATTACAATGGAGTCTATAAGCTCCTGGTATTCTTCCCTGCTGACATTCCCCTGGCAGGGCGCTATGCATTTTTTTATATGATAGTTGAGGCACGGCCTTTCCTTTCCCATTATCCTGCTGATGTTCTTGTTGCAGTACCTTATGGGGAACAAGCCTTTCAGGAGGTCCATAGTCCTGTTGACCGCACCGACATCAGTATAAGGTCCATAATACTTGGCCCCGTCCTTCTTGATGTCTCTAACCACAAGCAGTCTTGGAAAATCCTCATTGACTGTCAGCTTTATATACGGATACTGTTTGTCGTCCTTCAGCATGATATTGTACCTGGGACGATGTTTTTTTATCAGGTTACATTCAAGGATCAGAGCTTCAAGCTCAGAATCGGTTATGATATACTCAAGATCGGCGATCCGCTCGACCATTGCGGCAACCTTTGGATGCTGGTTCTTCACAGACTGAAAGTACTGTCTGACCCTATTTTTGAGATTTATTGCCTTGCCTACGTATATGATCTCGGCATGCTCGTCCCTCATTATATAGACTCCCGGATTTTCCGGCAGATTTTGAAGCTTATCCTGCAGTGATAGCATACTTTGCTCCTCCTTCGCAGCCTGTTCGGGCAGTTGATGCTTGCCCCCGTTCATTTGCCTATATCTATTATACAACAAATTGATTTTTATAAAAGATTTGATATAATTTATGATGTATTATATTAAAAAGCCAATGAAAATTTGAAATGGAGAAAAGATATGAGCAATACAATGAAGACTATTGTTTTCACTATATCCTTGTTTGTTTTTCTGATCTTTTTCATAGCGGTAAATTACCTGCTAGTGGCAGAAGCGCCCAATGCAGGACTGCTGAAAGCCCTCATCTATACGGCAGGCTATATTGCGGCAATGTGCTCCCAGGCATATGTAAAGCATCTGTATACACGTAATTCACTGAAGAGCCGTACCGTGATCAAGGTATTGCCGGCTAAGGCTAATGGTATTCGCCCTTTGCTGATCGCCCTGATCCTGCCGCTGATAGCTGTGCTTATGCCTGTTGTAAGCAGACGCAGGCTCCTCCAGTCCGACCTGGTGTCTATGGTTTACCTGCTGGTGCTTGCAGCTGTCATATACCTTTTATTCCGCATAAGCAGCAAAACTCTGAAGGTATATGTGACAAACAAGGGCTTTGCAGTGGATGGCACCGACCTGAGGCTGGAGCTTACCATCTCCTTCAGCTATACAAATGCAGTGGGCTGGTATCCCTTTGAAAGAATAGAAAACTACCTGGTATACGGTACCAAGGTAGTTCTATATCAGACCTATGACATGGGTATGCTGGAATTTGAATGCGACGGTGAGGAAGTGAGGCAGATAAAAGGTCTCCTGATCGCTAACGGAGTGCCGGAGAGAAGATATTAGGAAAGTTCAATAAATGAGTAAACTAAGAAGTTGGAATAAAGCACAAAATTATGACTGTCACGTATAGCCGCATATACGTATACAAAAATTGATGGTACTAGCTCGCTGCGCCTAAGAAAAACCTAACGCTTTCAACGGTCATCCATGACCGTGAAAGCTTGCTCCGGCGTCCATGCCTACGCATACGGTTGTTTCTAAGTCTCCGCTCCCAAGTACCATTAGCAATTTTTATATAAGCATATTCTGGCTATTACATGACAGCCCTAATTTTGACATGTATTTCCCTATCCCATTATTACCTCTATCTCATGTACCAAACCATCATTAAACACCGGTATCAGCGCGCTTGCGGCATCGATACCGTCTATCTTCACACTTTTTACCCCTTTACTCACATGCACCGGGTTTTTCACCTCTATCTTGTATGTGGCATTCCTGAATTCCCTTGTTACTCCAAAGCCCTTCCAGTCCTTCGGTATACACGGGTCTATCATGAGGCCTTCAAAGTCGGGCCTTATCCCCAGTATCCACTTGGTCACCGCTTCATAATTCCAGGCAGCGGTGCCTGTCAGCCAGGAGTTCTTGGCCTCCCCGGGCTTCGGAGCATCCTTACCTGCAATCATCTGCGCATATACATAAGGCTCCATTTTATGGACCTCGCTCCACTCCTCATTATAGGCCGGAGCTATTTTTGAATAATACTCAAAGGCTTTGTCTCCGCGTCCCAGCTTCGTTTCAGCTATCATTACCCATGGATTGTTGTGGCAGAAGATCCCCGCATTCTCCTTAAGCCCCGGAGGATAGGAGGATATCTCTCCCAGGTTCAGCCTGTATTCGCTGTATGCCGGATTCTGAAGCACCAGTCCATATTTGGTATTGAGACGTTGGTCTACCGAATCCATAGCCTTCATCGCCATACCGTTATCCAGACCTATACCCGCCATCACGCAAAACCCCTGAGGTTCTATGAATATCTGACCTTCATCATTTTCTGCGCTGCCCACCTTGTTCCCGAAGAAATCATAAGCCCTGAGAAACCAATCGCCGTCATAGCCATGCTTAAGCACTGCAGCTTCCATGTCCTTTACAGCCTTGTCTATATCATCAGCATCAGCAGCATTGCCTATTAGCCTGCACAAGCTTCCGTATTCCTTACCTGCGTATACGAACAACCCTGCTATGAATACCGATTCTGCAGTCCTGCCCTTTCTGTTGGCGCAGGTCTGGAAGGATTCATCCGGACTATTGGAAAAGCAGTTGAGATTCAGGCAGTCATTCCAGTCAGCCCTGCCTATCAGCGGAAGTCCGTGGGGCCCCAGGTTGTTGCGGGTATATCCGAATGCTCTCCTCAGGTGCTCATATAGGGTCCCGATGTTGTTGTTGTCACAGTTAAAGGGTATGCTTTCCTCAAGTATCGAATTATCGCCAGTCTCCTTGATATAGGTTACTGTGGAAAGAATCAGCCATAACGGGTCGTCATTGAACTCCCCGCCTATTTCATGGTTGCCCTTTTTGGTAAGAGGCTGGTACTGGTGGAAGGCACCTCCGTCATCCAGCTGTGTTGATGCAAGCTCCAGTATCCTGGACCTGGCCTTATCGGGTATCATATGTGCAAAGCCGAGTATATCCTGGTTGGAGTCCCTGAAGCCCATGCCCCTTCCTATCCCCGTCTCAAAATACGAAGCGCTGCGCGACATGTTAAAAGTGACCATGCACTGATAAGGGTTCCATATGTTGACCATCCTGTTCAGCTTATCCTCACTGCTGGAAACCTTATACCTTGACAACATCCTGTCCCAATGGTTCTTGAGCTCTTCAAAAGCCGCCATTACAACAGTCTCTTCACTGTATTTTGAAATCAGCTCATAAGCCTTGGACTTGTTTATTACCCCCTTGGACTTCCACTTCTGTTGCTCATCATTCTCCACATAGCCCAGTATAAAAACCATAGATGCCTGCTCACCCGGCTCCAGGCTCAGCTTGATACAGTGGGAGGCAATGGGATTCCAGCCTTCTGCCATGGAATTCCTCGGCTCTCCTTCAAGCACTGCTTCTGGTTCATGAAGTCCGTTGAAATGGCCCAGGAAGGCATCCCTTTCGGTATCAAAACCGTCTATTCCCCTGTTCACGCTATAGAAAGCATAGTGGTTTCTTCTTTCCCGATAATCGGTCTTATGATAGATCGTGCTGTTTTCCACTTCTACTGCCCCAATGTTGAGAGTACGCTGGTAATTGGTCATGTCATCATAAGCATTCCAAAGGCAGAACTCTATAAAGGAAAACAAGGTCAATTCCTTTTTTTTCTTGCTCCTGTTTACCAGTTTGACATGATGCAGCTCCACATTCTCACCCAGCGGTACCATATAAAGTACCTTGCTATCCAGCTTATCCTTGGAGGACAATATCCTTGTATAACCAAGTCCATGCCTGCACTGGTAGCTATCCGGCTCCTGCTTCATTGGCATCCAGGAGAGTGAATATGCATTTCCTCCGTCATTTATATAGAAGTACCTCCCCCCCGTATCCCAGGGTATGTTGTTGTATCTGTACCTGGTCAGCCGCCGCAGCCTCGCATCCCTATAAAAACTGTAGCCGCCTGCTGTATTTGATATAAGCGAAAAAAATTCATCCTGTCCCAGGTAGTTGATCCACGGGAAGGGAGTCCTTGGAGTGTTTATCACATACTCTTTGTTCAAATCATCAAAATATCCGTATTTCATCTGCCGACCTCCGATTAATATGAGTTTTTCCCCATTACAACTTCTACTGAATGCAGCCTACCATCCCCAAATACAGGCAGCACATTGCCGCTGATTATCCTGCCGTCCAGGAGCACCTGCCTTATCCCCCTGGCAACTCCATCAGGGTTCTTTACATGTATATCATATACCGCACCTCTGAACTGCCTTCTTACCTTGAAGCCTTTCCATACATCAGGTATGCACGGATCCAGCTCCAGACCGGCATAGACAGGACGTACACCTAATATGTGCTTTACTGCCGCCTGGTAGGCCCATGAAGCGGTGCCTGACAGCCAGCTGTTTCTGGCAAGCCCGAACTGCGGATGCTCATCCCCCAGTATGTTCTGCGCATAACAATAAGGTTCGCATTCATACTCTTCGATCTGACTATTGTTTCCAGCCGGGTTTATCTGGCAATAGTATTCATAGGCACGGTCTCCATTTCCCACAATGGTCTCAGCTATCATGACCCAGGGATTGCTGTGCAGGAAAATACCACAGTTTTCCTTGGCTCCCGGGGGATATGTCGTGACCCCTCCCTTGCTTGGATCATAACCGTTATAGCCCGGATAACTCAGCTTTATACCCTTCTTGGTATTCAACAACCTCTTAACGGCGTCCAGAGACCTCTCTGCCCGTTCTGCAGTGGCAAAGCCTGATATCACTGCCCATGACTGCGCATTTGCGTATAGCTGTCCGGTACTGTTCTTTTTGGAACCCATGGGGTTCCCCTCCTGATCAAAATACCTCAGATACCACTCTCCATCCCAGCCACACCTGTTGACATTTTCCTTCATTTCCGTATGACAGTTTTTGTATAGCTCCGTGGACTTTTCATCCCCCAGGTGTTCCATCAGCTCTGCCAGCTCCAACAGTGCTTTGCCGTACAGGTTGGCTGTAAAAAAGGATTCCGCCCCTGCAGGCATATTTACAGTATCATTCCAGTCTGCGAAGCCGGCAAGAGGTATCCCATGCCTGCCCAAATCCCTCCTGGTAAACTCTACAGCCCTTTTTAGATGTTCAAGCACTGTGCCCTCATCAATGGGTTTCTCCAGCTTATCCTTTTCATAAAAAGGAATGACCTTATCTAGAAAGCCAATATTGCCTGTTTCCTTGATATAAGCACATACCGAAAGGATTATCCACAAGTGGTCGTCACTGTAGTATTTAGGCCGATCCTCCCACTCTCTGGCATCCCCTTCGCTGGCTATCATAGTAACGGGGTTGAACTGATGCATCGCAGAGCCATTCATCCGCTGTACACTAAGCAGCTTTTTCACCAGCTCGCATCCTTCTTCCGCAGCATTCCCCATTATCCCCAGCACGTCCTGTGCACTGTCCCTGAAACCTATTCCTCTGGAGCCGTAACCAAGCTGATAAAGTGACAGGTATCTGGACCAGTTCTTTGTTATATAGCACTGCCTGGGATTATGGATATTCAGCATGGTGTTCATGGATTTGTCAGGAGTGTCTACCTGTAGACAGGAAAGATACTCCTCCCAGAAGCAGATCAGCTTGTTGAACTCGGCCTCTACCTTGTCACTATTCCTGTATTGTACTATTTCAATGCCCTCCTCAGCGATGCTTTCACACTGTCCCAGCTGTGTGATCAGCCTTGCGGAAGCCCCAGGCTCCAGTGCCCCCAGGTGGTGCATCAGAGCGGCAATATTATCTCCTCTTAATGCTTCATGATCTCCCAATTCACTGTTGTTCAAGCTTATAGGACTCTCCCAGGTGCCGTATTCATTATCTCCAAGAAAATGTCTCCGGTCTGTTTCGAAGGAAGAAGCCGGGTGGTTTGAAGTAAAATAGTTGATCCTTCTGTTCTTGTTCATAAATGCATACTGCTTGAGCAGCTTAAAACCATTCTCCTGTTCAAGGCACTCTGACTGCATGGTCTGGGGGACCCAATCCGCATTGGTCAACTGCTTCAAAGCATCGAAGTGACTATATTCGACCACAGGCACCACGTCAACCTCCACCGGCATAGACCTTAGGTTGGTAACGCGGATATCCCTTATCTCACGGTTACCTCCCTTTGGAACAAATATAAGCACTTCTGTCCTAATATCGTAAAACTCAGAGATTATCCTCGTATAACCCAACCCCACATGGCATTCATACATCTGATATTGATCAAGGGTGGGAACGAAAAAAGGAGAGAAAATTGTATACGCATCCTTGACCTTGATCCTCAAATATAGGGTCTCCCCCTTGAATTCAGATGCCGGAAGCTGTGCAATATATTTGGTCAACCTGTTTATCGCAGGGTCTCCCTTACAGATAACTGCGCCTCCGGTGTGATCCACAAAGCCTCCGAAGGAGAGTCCTCCGATGTAGTTGATCCATTTTACCGGGGTCTTGGGATCGGTAATAACATATTCCCTGTTGATATCATTAAAATACCCATATTGCATGATAATTCTCCTTTATGACAACATCCTCGCTTTATGTAAGCTTGGGATGATATTTTTCGACTATCCTGTTGAATACAAAGTAAACTCCCAAGGCGGTCATACTTGTGAAAACCATCAGGAACAATGCCGGCACAAGGCTGGCTAAAAATGCCGAAACAGCGATTATCGCTATACTGGTGAAGCAAGAAAATATGTGCTTGATGCCTAATACCCACGAGGTTTTGATCAATGACAAGGTATTAGCCTGGAACCTTGACAACAGAGGAAAAACAAAAACTGTGATTATGATTATCTGCACAAGGACTGGAAGCTGAATGATCAACATCAGTGTTCCCATAGACTTATACTTCTCAAGAAAGCTTAGGTTGGTGAATATCATCAGATAGGCTGCACATAATATGAGCCAAATGCAGGTAGCCTGCTTGAAATTATCCTTGAAGCCCTTGATATAGTCCCTGAACTCATGGACTTCTTCCTTCCTTATGATCTTTCCGACGACATAGAACAGAGCAGTGGTTGAAGCCCCCACTGTAATTACCGGGATGCTGGTAATACACCACAACAGGTTGAGAACTATGAGCTGATATATCACTGTCATAGCCTTATAGATGATCCCTTCTGTACTGAATAACCCTTTCATGAAAACTGCTCCTTTAATTTTGATTAAACTTAAGGCTAACACTCATATGAATATTAGCCTTAAGTTTTGGGGAAGTCATAGTATCAATGGTCTATTTTCCCATCTTTGCGGCCCAGTCGCTGAGCTGCTTCTGTTTTTCTGCTATTATCTTGTCAATTCCGGCTGCCTTAAGCTCTTCGTTGAATTTGGGCACGTTTATCTCAGGATCGATGGAGCCTGTTTCCAAAGCCGGTACATATTTGTCCCAAAGATTGTTGACTGCTGCTATTTCGTTCTTTACAGGGGTCGGGTCGAAGTTGAAGCCGAGAGTCTTTGTTCCTTTTGCCTGTGCATTGAATTCTTCAAACAGTGTCCACTTCTTTGGATCTTCGCTTTCATACAGGTAGTTGATAAACTGGTTCCCAAACATCCAGCCTGTGCCCGGGTTGTACTTTGCCTGGTCCGGGCCTGCTTTTATTATATTGTCGCTTACTTTTGCATAGTGTTTGTTTTCTATACCATAGTTGATCAGGTTGTTGAGATATGGATCTGTGTTAAAGAGTTCAAGGAACTGCAGTGCCAGCTCAGGATGCTTTGAGGTGCTGGATATTGCCTGCAATGAGCCCATTGTATCTCTGCTGGAGATTACCGGAGGAGTTATATAAACCTGAACCCACTGGAAGCCGTGTGTAAGAGACATTTCTGCATCTTTTCCGGGCTTAAGGGATTTTGTTGCTGCGAATATCTTTCCTGCTGCTTCATCTGCATTGTAGTCTGTTACTGTTGCGGCGTCCTTCCTGATATAACCTGCTTCATAGAATCTTCTTACTGTCTTCAATAAAGCCATGGTTTCCGGTGCTTCAAATTCGTTGAATACCTTCAGATCCTTTGAATCATTGTATACAACACCAGGGCACTTGTCGTCGCCGACAACATCCCAGTCAAGCAGCTTTATCGGTGATTCTCCATCGAGAGCTTCAAGTCCGTAAACATCCGGTTCCTTTTCTTTCAGGACCTTGAGCATAGGTTCCAGGTCATCAAGGGTCTTTATAGTTGAGATATCAAAGCCATATTTGTCTACCAGATCCTTTTTGATTATGAAGCCCCAGGAGTGAGCCTTTTCCTTGTTGGCCGGTATTCCATAGTTGATACCATCGATCTGTGAGCCTTTAAGGAAGTCCTCCCCAAGCAGTGCCTTTGTCTTGGGTGCGTATTTACCAAGCAGGTCCTTATCGTCAGTCAACGGTACAAAAGCGCCCTTTACTGCATTCTGCATATAATTGTTTGCCCATGCTGCTGTAAAGCATATGTCGAATTCTTGCCTTGAAGCGATCATCTGCTTCAGCTTGTCGTCATACTCAGCTCCCCACTGATAGCACTGGAGCTTTAGGGTCGCGTTGAGTTTATCCTTCAGATACTTGTTGACCTCTTCCTCAATCAGTTGAACATCTTCCTGCTGTCCATTACCGATAAAGTACCAGGTCAGCTGTACAGGCTCTGCTACCGGTGCTGCAGCTGTCGGTGCCGAATCTGCAGGTTTTGAACAGCCTACTGCACTTGTCAGCATGAATACTAGAACCATTGCAAGACACAAAAGCTTTCTGGATTTTAACATACTCTTCTCCCCTTTATTAATTTTTATATGCTTACCTATTAAGGTATAAGCCCTGTGGATGATGCCCTCTTGAGTGCTAAAGTGTGTTATCCCTTTATTGAACCTATGGTCAGCCCCTCAACGAAGTATTTCTGGAAGAAGGGGTAGGCCAGTATTATAGGGCCTATTGCGATTACAGCCATTGCCATCCTGGCCGTCTGTGACGGAAGATTGGCCATGATCTGTGTTGCATTGTTGATGGAGCCGGCATTATTTGAAAGATACATTATCGCTTTATCCACTCTGTACATTAGATATTGTAGGTTGAACAGCTTTTCGTTGTTTATGAAAAGCAGCGGAGCATACCAATCGTTCCAATATGTCAGGACGTTGAAAAGGCCTATGGTGGCCAGCGCAGGTTTTGCCAGAGGAAGCACTATCCTGACAAAGGTCTGCAGCTCTCCAGCCCCATCTATCTTTGCCGCCTCAATTATCCCGTCGGGTATTGAAGTCATGAAGAAGGTCCTCATTATGAGCACATACAGAGGTGTCATAAGATACGGAAGTATTAGCGCCATCAAGGTATCGTTTATATGGAGTACATTCACATATACCATATACCAGGGAACCAGCCCGCCATTGAAAAGCATCGTAAGGAACACTATGAAGGTGAACAAGCCCCTGTATTTGAAGTCCTTCCTTGATATCGGGTATGCATACAATGCTATTATCACAAGACTCATGGTACTTCCGACCACTGTTACCAGCATGGTCACTCCATATGCTCTCAGTACCACCCCTATATTCTTGAAAATATACTTGTAGGATTCCAGGCTCAAATTCCTTGGAATCAAGCTGTAGCCATACATGGTAACTGTTTTTTCTTCGGTAATGGAAGCCGAGAAAACAATCAATAACGGAAGTACGCATGCTATTGTACATAGCAGCATTATGATATTAAGTGCGAAATCAGCCTTCCTGCTGATCTTGGTACAATCCCTCATTTCTCATGCCCCCTAAAATAACGAACTGTCTTTGTCTATTCTTCTCACTATATAATTGGCGGTAAGCACCACGATGAATCCGACCACTGCCTGGTAGAAGCCCGCCGCCGAAGCCATCCCTATGTCCCCGGTCTGCCTTAATGCCCTGAATACATAAGTCTCAATAACATTGGTCACATCATATAACGGGCCGCTGTTCCTGGGTATGTTGTAGAACAGTCCAAAATCCGTGAAGAATATCCTGCCGACCTTCATCAGCGTCAGTATGGTGATAACAGGCATCAGCATTGGTATCATAACCTTGGTTATCTGCTGGAACCTTGAGGCCCCGTCCACGGCTGCCGCTTCATACAATGATTTGTCAAAGCCGATTATTGAGGCAAGGTATATGATGCTGTCATAGCCGGTCCACTTCCATGTATTTACTGCAATAATTATCAACGGCCAGTACTTTGGGTCCACATACCAGTCCACAGGCTGCATCCCCGCATTGACGAGCAGCTTGTTGAAAACGCCCATATCCGAGCTCAGCAGCGCGAATACTAGATAACTTATTACGACCCAAGATAGGAAGTATGGAAGAAACATCACGCTCTGGTATATCTTTGACATACGCCTGTTCAGCAGCTCATTGAACACTATGGCCAGTGCGACGGCAATGGTGGCAGCAATCACTATAAAGGCCAGGTTGTACAGCATTGTGTTTCTGGTTATCTGAAAAGCAGCCTTTGAGTTGAACAGATACTTGAAGTTTTCAAAGCCGACCCAATCGCTTTTCCAGAAGCCCTTTGCATAGTTGTAATCCTTGAAGGCTATTACGATGCCGAACATTGGAAAGTAGTTATTTACCAGTAGCACCAGAAAACCCGGCAGTAGCATAAGAAACAAGACCTTGTTTTTTACCAGCTCCCTTAACAGCCCCGGCTTCTTTCTCCTTACTGCCGCTGCTGTGGTTTTCGGCGCCCTTTGAACCTCAGTCATAGGGCTGCCCCCTCCTTTAATACATCTGCAAGTATTTTCTTTTTCTATTCTCATAGTAAACACAAGGAGACTTCCATTAAATGGAGCATCTTGCGTTTTTGTTTTATAATGTTGTGCAAAAATAATAGTGCAATATTTTCCACCTGTATTGCACCATTTTCGAATGATGTAAAGAAACTATAATTTGTAAAAGTTATGGAGTGAAAGTGAAATATTATACAGCAGCATGATCTACAAAACCAGAACTTCTAAACTCATTCCGGGCAGCATCAAAACTCGCTTCGCTCAAACAGTTGCTGCTGCTTATCCTCCATTTCGTTAAGAAGTTCTATGGTTTCTCCGAAATGCTGCCTTAATAATATTTCACAACACCCCGAGTGTGCATACTTATGATATTCTAAGCTGTTAGAACCGCAAACACCGGATAGGGGGAGCCATTTCTGACGAACCTTTCACTGACCTCGGGACG